>CAZVWX010000190.1:0-4301 GCA_964631105.1 uncultured Prevotella sp.
AAGCTGCTTCTCGCCGCCCTGCGGGTACTTCTGGGCCAGGGGCACCACCGTCACGCGCGGGTCGCCACTGGTCTTCCCGGCAAGCAAGCTGATGGCCTCGGGCTTGTTTTCCTCTATGCCGATATATCCACGGTCCACCTTGGCGGCCTTCATCAGCAAGTCGAGCCCGACGAGAATCTCGTCGGCGTGCTCCATCATCAGCCGGTAGTCGGCCGTTATATAGGGCTCGCATTCCACGCCGTTGATGATGACGCACTCGGCCTTGGCCGTCGGCGGCGGACACAACTTGATGAACGTGGGGAAACCGGCGCCACCCATTCCCGTGACACCAGCCTTCTTGATGCGGTCAACAATTTCCTCGGGTGTAAGCTCGGGGTGGTCTTCCAGCCGTTCCAGCTTGTCGCTCCGGTCGATGGAGGACTCCCATTCGTCGCCTTCCACCTTCACGATGATGGCCGGCTTGCGATAGCCCGTGGCGTCGGTCACGTTGTCAATCTTGGCCACGGTGCCCGACACCGAACTGTAGATGGGTGCACTGACAAATCCTCCGGCCTCGGCGATGAGCGTGCCCACCTTCACCTTGTCACCCCGCTTCACCACGGGCTTGGCGGGAGCGCCGATGTGCTGGCTCAGGGGGAACACGGCTTCCTTGGGCAACACGGCCTCCACGGTAGCCACCTCGGCGGTAATCTTGTTTTCTTCGGGATGCACGCCCCCGATTCTGAATGTATGCAGCTTCATGCTTTCTCCTCCTTCACAATGGTTTTGCCGGCTTCCTCCACGGTCTTCGCCGATGCCTCCACGGCCTTTGCCGATGCCACGGCGGGCGCATCCCCGGAAGTTGCGGCCGGGCGCGGCTTGCGCACGGGGAAGTTCACCTTCACGATGGCTCCCGTGGGGCATTCGTCAACACACTTGGTGCACATGCGGCACTTGTTGAAATCGATATAGCTCAGATTGTTTTCTATGGTTATGGCGTCAAACTTGCACACGCGCTGGCACTTCCCGCATCCGATGCACGCCACCTGGCATGCCTTGTGGGCCACAGGACCCTTGTCCTTGTTGACACAACGCACATACACACGCCGTCCCTTCGGCCCGCGCTTGCGCAGCTCGATGATGTGCCTCGGACAGGCTTTGACGCAAGCGCCGCACGACGTGCACTTCTCCTCGTCCACCTCGGGCAGGCCTGTCTCGGGATTCATGTGGATGGCACCAAACTGGCAAGCCCTCACGCAATCGCCGCAACCCAAGCAGCCGAAGCCGCACCCCGTTTCGCCGGCGCCGGCAGCATTCATCGCAGCACACGTGCGCAAACCATCGTACTCGGCCACCCGGGGGCGCAACTCACAGGTGCCGTGGCATCTCACCACGGCCACCATGGGCTCGCTGTTGGCCATGGCCATGCCCAGCAGGTCGGCCACCTGCCCCATCACGGCGTCGCCGCCCACGGGGCACCGCAGCCCGTCAATGCTTCCGGCATCGGCTCCTTTCACCAGCGCCTGGGCCATGCCCGAGCAACCGGGGAACCCACAGCCGCCGCAATTGGCGCCAGGCAAGATTTCCACAACCTGGCCGATGCGCGGGTCCTCGTGTACGGCAAACTTCTTCGAGACCGCCCATAGCACCACTGACGCTATCAAGGCGATGGCTCCAAGCACGATTACCGCTGTTAAAATAAAGTTCATAATCTTTTTGTATTTGTTTTAGTTGTTTCTTTTCCCATCAGTCCGCCGGCTCCTCCAGGGCGAAGGTCAACCGCCGGCCGAGCCGTGCCCTGAACAGATAAACCGCAAGGTAGTAGGGGAAGAGTGAGCCCACGGCCCACAAAGCCGCCGCCACCTCGCTTCCGCCCGCGGCAAGCACCACCACGAGCACCACCACCATGACAGCCAGGGGGAGCACATAGCCATAGAGCGCAGCCCTGCGCCCCACCGAGGCGTCGGCCGAAATCACGACGGGCTGCCCCTGGTGGTAGCGGGCGGGGTGAGGGTCGTAGACGTCGACCGTCTTTTCCTTGGCGTCCGACGCGTTGCAATGAGCCGACACCTTGCATGCCGCACACGCCGACGATTGCAGGATGCGCACGTGCACGCACCCCCTGCCAACGGACTCAACAATCCCCGAATGAATGATCTTGCTGCTCATATGTTGCGACTCGAAGTCTTCTAGTCTGATGTTTTTGCCAAGTAGAGTTTGCAAATGCAAAGATACAACATTATTTGATTGCAGCAAATAAAAGTTCCGTTCTTTTTCCGAAAAATTACGAAAACGTTTTCTCTTCCGATGGACTGAGGCCAGCAAAACCTGGACTGAGGCCAGCAAAACCTGGACTGAGGCCAGCAAACCGCCCGGAGCCGGCGGGCTCCGGCGGCGGCTATTTCACCACGCTGGCGCGCACGATGCGAACGTCGTCCACGGGACGGGCATAGTCGTCCACTATGACCTTCTGGATGCTGTCCACCACGTCCATTCCTTCCACCACCTCGCCGAACACGGTGTACTGTCCGTCGAGATAGGGTGCACCGCCCACCTTGAAGTAAACCTGCCGCAATTCGGGCGTAAACTTGTATTTCCCAGTCGACAACGTGTCGAGCCGACGCTCATAGTAGTCCATCTCGTAGCCCGCATAGCGCGTGCCGGTGACGATATAGAATTGCGACCCCGACGACTCCAGCTTCGGATTGGTGCTCTCGTCCTCACGCGCGGCGGCCACGGCCCCCCGCTTGTGGTAATAGAGCGGGAAGCGGATTTCGGCGGGAATCTTGGCCTGCCCCACCTGGTAGTTGCCCAGCGACTCGCCTGGCTTCGCCGTCTTGCTGTGGGGGTCGCCGGTCTGAATCATGAAGTTCTTGATGACGCGGTGGAAGAGCATCCCGTCGTAGTCCTTGTTGCTCACCAGCTTGAGGAAGTTGTCGCGATGGAGGGGTGTCTCGTTATACAGGGCTATGCGTATGTTGCCCATCGTGGTCTCCAAGAGCACTTGGTGGCGCACGGTGTCCACGCTTATGCTGTCGGCCACGTCCGGGGTGGCCGGCTGCGCCGAAAGGGCTGATGCCGGAAGGAGCCATAGCGACAGCAGCGCCACACCCAACCGCAAATTCATGATTCCAGTCTTATTTTTCATCGTTTCCGGAGATTTTTGGTTTTGTGAGGCAAAGATAAGCAATTCCTTCCAATTATGCAAGCGGAAAGAGCGCAATCTTGAATGCGCCCTTTCCACGCCACGACCTCGCCGGCCGGGCCTTCCCCAGCCCGTCGGCAAGTGTCCGCCTCATCCCTCCCTGGGCGTCAAGTCGTTTTCAATCTTCCGGACGGGCCTGGCCGGCACTCCCGCCACAAGCGTGTTGTCGGGAACATCGTGCGTGACAACCGCACCGGCGGCGACGACGCAGTTGTTGCCAATGTGCACGCCGGGCAAAATCGTGGCGTTGCCGCCAATCCACACGTCGTCGCCTATCACCACGGGCTTGATCAGACTCAAGTGCTTGCGCCGGCCGGCGGGGGTGAGGGGATGGTTGACGGTGGCTATCAGCACGCCGGGGCCTATCATGCAGTAATCGCCAATCTGCACCTCGTCGACATCGAGAATCGTCACATGATAATTGATCAACAAATTCCGGCCTGCATGGATGTTGCGCCCGTTGTCGCAAAACAAGCCCGGAAGAACGTTGGGATTGTCGCCCACCGAGCCCAACAGTTGGCGAATGGCCTCTTGCTTCCCCTTGGCGTCGAGCACGTCGACGGCTTCCAGCCGCTGGCATCCCTTCACCGCGTGGAGCTTCAATGCGTCTATCTCCGGGTCATCAAAGCAGAAGGGCTGGCGCAAGTTTTTCTTTTCCAGTTCTGTCATTTTCAGTAGTCTTTTATAGGCATATTAGGCATATTAGGCATATTAGGCATATTAGACCTGCTATGCCTACAACTAATTATTTATAGCTTCGCTCGTAAATTCCGAGATAGTCGGCATCACTCAGTGGAAGCGGGTCGGCGTCGTTGTTTCCTCCAAGCACTTCGTGAATGTGCTTGGGCCACATTTTCAGCTCGTCCCTTGTGATGCCACAATCGCTCATCTTCAGGTCGGCGCATCCGACAGAAGCCACCAGGGCGTCGAGCGCCTTGACCAACTCATTGCCACTCTCGGGATGTTCCACGCCCATGGCGCGAGCCATCTTCAGCATGGGCTCCTCGGCCGCCTTGCGCTCGGCAAAGAAGTCGAAATACTCATGGCAAATCATAATAAGCCCTGCGCCATGAACCAAATTCTCATGGTACGACCCCATCACGTGCTCCATGGTATG
>CAZVWX010000191.1:0-4294 GCA_964631105.1 uncultured Prevotella sp.
TCGGAAGCAAGCTTGGGGTGATACTCGCCACGGCGGGCTCGGCCGTCGGGCTGGGCAACATCTGGCGGTTCCCCTATATGGCGGGCGAGAACGGCGGGGCTGCCTTCATCTTCATCTACATCGGCTGCGTGCTCGTGCTGGGCATTCCCTGCATGGTGGCCGAGTTCATCATCGGCCGCCACGGAGCCTCCAACACCGCACGCGCCTACAGCAAGCTGGCCGGGCGCACGCCCTGGCGGCTGGTGGGCTACCTGGAGGTGCTCACGGGATTCCTCATCACGGGCTACTACGCCGTGGTGTCGGGCTGGTGCCTGAACTACGTCTACGCCTCGGTGATGGGCGAGCTCCGGGGCGACCCGGCCTACGTGGCGCGCTACTTCGAAACCTTCTCCCGCGACCCTGTGCGCCCCGTGTTCTGGACGGTGCTCATCTTCCTCGTCACCCACTTCGTCATCGTCCACGGCGTGCGCAACGGCATCGAGAAGGCCTCCAAGGCCATGATGCCCACCCTCTTCGTGCTGCTCGTGGTGGTGGTGGTGGCCTCGTGCATGCTGCCGGGCGCCGGCCGGGGGCTGGAGTTTCTCTTCAAGCCCGACTTCAGCAAGGTCACCGGCGACGTCTTCCTGGGGGCCCTGGGCCAGTCGTTCTATTCGCTGAGCATCGCCATGGGGTGCCTCTGCACCTACGCCAGCTACTTCAGCCGCCGCACCAACATCACCACCAGCGCCCTGCAGATAGGCCTCATCGACACCCTCGTGGCCATCCTGGCCGGCATGATGATCTTCCCCGCCGCCTTCTCGGTGGGCATCAGCCCCGACAGCGGGCCGTCGCTCATCTTCATCACCCTGCCCAACGTGTTCAACCAGGCCTTCGGCGCCATGCCCGTGGTGGGGTGGGTCATCTCGCTGGCGTTCTACCTGCTGCTCTCGCTGGCCGCCCTGACCTCGCTCATCTCGCTGCACGAGGTGAACACGGCCTTCTTCTACGAGGAGCTCCACATCTCGCGCCGGCAGGGGGCCCTGCTCGTCACGGTGGTGTGCTGCGCCATCGGCGCGGTGTGCTCCGTCTCCATCGGCCACCCCCGCCACCTGTCGGTGCTGGGCATGAACCTCTTCGACGCGTTCGACTTCGTCACCGGGCAGCTCATGCTCCCCCTGGGCGGCATGCTGATGTGCCTCTTCGTGGGCTGGTATGTGCCGCGGCAGGTGGTGCGCGACGAGCTCACCAACTGGGGCACGCTCGGCGGCGGCTTCTACGGCGTGTTCGTGTTCTGCATGCGCTTTGTCTGCCCGCTGTTCATTCTTGCCATCTTCCTGCACCAGCTCGGTGTGATTTAACCCTTTGCATATGTCAGAAGAAAGAGGAAACTTCGGAACAAAGATAGGCGTCATCCTCGCCACGGCGGGCTCGGCCGTCGGCCTGGGCAACATCTGGCGCTTCCCCTACATGGCGGGGCAGGACGGCGGCGCGGCCTTCATCCTGCTCTATGTGGGCTGCGTGCTGCTGCTCGGCATCCCGGGCATGATAGCCGAGTTCATCGTGGGGCGCCACTCGGCCGCCAACGCCGCCCGCGCCTACCGCAACCTCTCGGGGCGCGGGCCGTGGGGGCTGGCGGGCTATCTGGGCGTGTTCACGTCGATGATCATCCTGGGCTTCTATGCCGTCATCGCCGGATGGTGCCTGCAGTATCTCTTCGCCTCGGTCACCG
Organism: uncultured Prevotella sp.; assembly: GCA_964631105.1. Classification (GTDB taxonomy): domain Bacteria; phylum Bacteroidota; class Bacteroidia; order Bacteroidales; family Bacteroidaceae; genus Prevotella. The sequence goes on from CAZVWX010000191.1 coordinate 1,709, forward strand.
GCGGCCTCAGGGGCGACGCCGCCTACGTGCGCGACTACTTCGTGAGGTTCTCCTCCGACCCCGTCGAGCCGATGCTCTGGACGGTGGCCTTCATCCTGCTGACCCACCTCGTGGTGGTGCGCGGCGTGCGCAACGGCATCGAGAAGGCCTCCAACCTGCTCATGCCCACCCTCTTCGTGCTGCTGGTGCTCATCGTGGCGGCCTCGTGCTCGCTGCCCGGGGCGTGGGCGGGCGTGGACTTCCTGTTCCATCCCGACTTCTCGCGCCTCAACTCCGGCATCATGCTCGACGCCCTCGGCCAGGCCTTCTTCTCGCTCAGCCTCGGCACGGCGTGCCTCTGCACCTATGCCAGCTACTTCAGCCGCCGCACCAACCTGGCGCGGTCGGCCTGCCAGATTGCCCTCATCGACACGCTCATCGCCGTGCTGGCCGGACTGATGATTTTCCCCGCGGCCTTCTCGGTGGGCGTGAACCCCGACAGCGGCCCGTCGCTCATCTTCATCACCCTGCCCAACGTGTTCCAGCAGGCCTTCGCCGGCGTGCCCGCCGTGGGGCGCGTGGTGAGCGTCCTCTTCTATGCGCTGCTCTCGCTGGCCGCCCTGACGTCGACCATCTCGATGCACGAGATTGGCACGGCCTTCTTCTACGAGGAGCTGCACACCACGCGGCAGAAGGGAGCCTGGGTCACCACGGCCTGCTGCGTGGCCATCGGCGTGCTCTGCTCGCTCAGCTGCGGCGCCAGCGAGGGACTGGCCCACTTCGTCGGGGGGCGGTCGTTCCTCGACTGCTGCGACTATCTCACGTCGAACATCCTCCTGCCCCTCGGCTCGCTGCTCACCTGCCTGCTGCTGGGCTGGGTGGTGCCGCGGCGGGTGGTGGGCGACGAGCTCACCAACTGGGGCACGCTGGGCACGGCCATCGTCAGACCCTATCTGTTCATCATCCGGTGGGTGTGCCCGCTCTGCATCTCCCTGATTTTCCTGCACCAGCTGGGCGTGGTCTAGCGGCCACGACCCCCTTGACAGCTTCCGGCCTATGAGGATACGCAATTTCTTCTATTTCCAGCGCAGCGACCGCGTGGCCACGGCGGCCGTCGTGGCGCTGCTGGCCGTGGCCCTCGTGGTGGTGGGCGTGGTGGGCACGCGCGTCGACCGCACACCCGCCGCCGCGGCCGACAGCATCGGGGCCGCGCCCCACGCCTCGGCCAGCCGTCCGGCCCGGCCTGGTCTGGGCGGCATGAGCGACAGGCCGGCGCCCGCGCTGGAGCCCTTCGACCCCAACACGGCCGACAGCACCCGCCTGCTCGCCCTCGGACTGAGCCCCTGGCAGGTGCGCGCCATCTATCACTACCGCGCCAAGGGCGGCGTCTACCGGGAGCGCGACGCCTTTGCCCGCGTGCCGGGCATGACCAAGAGGCAGTTTGAGGCGCTGCGCCCCTACATCCGCATTTCCGACGACTATGCCCCGGCATCCGATTTCTACGCGCCCCGGGACCGCCGTGGCGGAGTCGCACCACAGGCCGGGGAGGCGCCCGCGCAGGCGCCGGCCACGCACAGCGTGAAGCTGCGCCCGGGCGAGCATGTCGACCTGAACCGTGCCGACACCACCGAGCTGAAGACCATTCCCGGCATCGGAAGCGGCTATGCGCGGGCCATCGTGAACTACCGCACGCGCCTGGGCGGGTTCTATTCGGCGAGACAACTGCTCGAGGTGGGCGGCGTGCCCGAGTCGGCGCTGCCCTATGTCACGGTGGACGAGCGGGATGTGAGGCGGATGAGCATCAACACGATGAGCGTGAACCAGCTCCGCCGCCACCCCTATCTGAACTTCTACCAGGCCCGCGACATCTACGACTACCGCCGCCTGCACGGGCCGCTGACCACCCTGCGCGTGCTGGCCAACAGCCCCGACTTCACACCGGCCGAGCTGGAGCGGCTGGAGCATTATGTGGACTACCAGCACGCCGGGGCGCGGTGAAGGGCGGCAGAGGCCTACTTGCTTTGTCAACTATTCTCCCATCGATTTGAAGAACGGCCTTCTTGCAATGTGCAAGCGGCCTTCTTGGCATCGAAGAAGGCCGTTCTTCGAGGCTAAGAAGGCCGTTCTTGGGACCGAAGAAGGCCGTTCTTCGAAATCAAGGTCATTTTTCATCAATGTTTACAAAACTGTCAACGAAATGAAAGAAAAACTGCGCAAAGTGTCACGGAAGCGTGGATTGTGCTGACGTTCTGCAAAAGCGGACTTTTGAAGGGATTGGGGAAAATGTAAATGCGTTTCCCCACGAGGCGCAGCAGCCATACAGCCCCGGCGGGGCACATGCCCGGCATCCCACCCCTGTCGCGGCTCATGTCCACTTGCAGGGGCACGGCCTTGTGGTGGCCCACAACGCCGGAACGGCGTTTCAAGCGATGCAACGTTGCGCCGCCGGATGATGCAGGCCCCGCCGTATTCGTCCGGAACATCGGCGGCATCCCCCTGCAAGAGGGCACAATGCCTGGTCGCTGTCCTGTGGGAATGGGGAGGGAGAAAGGAAAAGGGATGGGGCTGTTGTCTTTCAAGGGAGTGGTACCTCTTGGAGTTGAACCA
>CAZVWX010000192.1:0-4291 GCA_964631105.1 uncultured Prevotella sp.
GGCCAAGCTCGTGGCCGACCATATCGGCACCGTGCACCACGAAATCAACTACACCATCCAGGAGGGGCTCGACGCCATCCGCGACGTAATCTACTTCATCGAGACCTACGACGTGACAACCGTCAGGGCTTCCACCCCGATGTACCTGCTGGCGCGGGTCATCAAGAGCATGGGCATCAAGATGGTGCTCTCGGGCGAGGGAGCCGACGAAATCTTCGGCGGCTACCTCTACTTCCACAAGGCCCCCACGCCGCGCGACTTCCACGAGGAGACGGTGCGCAAGCTCTCGAAGCTCCACCTCTACGACTGCCTCCGGGCCAACAAGAGCCTGGCGGCCTGGGGCGTGGAGGGGCGCGTGCCCTTCCTCGACAAGGAGTTCCTCGACATTGCCATGCGCACCAATCCCGAGGCCAAGATGTGCCCGGGGCAGACCATCGAGAAGAAGATTGTGCGCGAGGCCTTCGCCGACATGCTGCCCGCCGAGGTGGCCTGGCGCCAGAAGGAGCAGTTCAGCGACGGCGTGGGCTACAGCTGGATTGACACGCTGAAGCAGGTCACGGCCAGCGCCGTGAGCGACGAGCAGATGGCGCACGCCGCCGAGCGCTTCCCCATCAACCCGCCGCAGAACAAGGAGGAGTATTATTACCGCAGCATCTTTGCCGAGCACTTCCCCAGCGACTCGGCAGCGCGCTCGGTGCCCTCGGTGCCCTCGGTGGCGTGCTCCACGGCCGAGGCCCTGGCCTGGGACGCCTCGTTCAAGAACGTCAACGACCCCAGCGGACGGGCCGTGGCGGGCATCCACGAGGCTGCCTACAAGCAGTGAGCCCTGTGGGAAACCCCCTTGGGACGTGCACCCCCGCGGTGCCCCCAAGGGGGATTTTCGTGCCTTGTGGGGCGGGGGCGGCATCCGGTTCTCGGGTGCGGCCTTTCCGCCCGGCCCCGCCGTTGTTCCGCCCGGCCCCCTCCATTGTTCCGCCCGGCCCCCTCCATTGTTCCGCCAGTTCCTCATCATTGTTCCGCCTTTCCCTCCCCGCCTTCCGGGCGGGCCTCCGCCGTCCTGAGGCGGACGGCGCGGCGCATGAAAAAAGCGGAGAACATCCGCTGATGTCTCCGCCTCTGCCTGTAAAATATTGATAGGATAAATTACTTCTTGAAGTAATTATCTACGTCGGCAGCTGCTTTGCGTCCGCTGGCCAGGGCGCGCACCACGAGGCTTGCCCCGTTGGCGGCGTCGCCGGCCAGGAATACGTTCTTGGGCATTTCGGCGTGCTGGGGCCGGAGGAATCCCATGGCCAGCAGCACCATGTCGGCCTTGATCACCTCGGGCTTGCCCTTCTCCACCATGATGGGGCGGCCGCCTTCGGGATTCGGCTTCCAGTCGATTTCCTGCACGCGCACGCCGGTGACGTGGCCGTTCTTGCCGAGGAACTCAAGCGAGTTGATGTTCCACCGGCGCACGCATCCCTCCTCGTGGGCGAAGGTGGTCTTCAGCGTGCGGGGCCAGTTGGGCCACGGGTTGTTCGGGTCCTCGGGACCCACGGGCGGCTTCGGCATGATTTCAATCTGCGTCACGCTCTTGCTCCCCTGGCGGTGGGCGGTGCCGATGCAGTCGCTGCCGGTGTCGCCGCCGCCGATGACGAGCACGTCCTTGCCCTTGGCGTTGACGAGCTGGTCCTTGGGGAACTCGGCCCCGTAGAGCACGCGGTTCTCCTGCGTGAGCATCTCCAGGGCGAAGTAGACTCCCTTCAGGTCGCGGCCGGGAATCTTCAGGTCGCGGGCCGTGGGCGTTCCCGTGCACACCACCACGGCGTCGTACTCCTTGCTCAGAGCCTCGACGGTGGTTGTCTTGTCGCCGCCGAGCGTCGGGTCGTTCTGGATGTTGGGTGTCTCGTCGCCCTCTTTCACCATCACGCCGAACTCAAACTGGATGCCTTCCTGGCGCAGGAGGTCGAGGCGACGGTCGATGATGGTCTTGTTCAGCTTGAAGTTGGGAATGCCGAACCGCAGCAGTCCGCCCGCGTTCTCGCGTGCGTCGTACACGGTGACGAGGTATCCCCGCTGGTTCAGCTGCGTGGCTGCTGAGAGTCCGGAGGGTCCGGCGCCCACCACGGCCACGCGCCTGCCGTTGCGCTCGGGCACGTGCGGCTTCACATAGTCCTCCTCGAAGGCGTGCTCGATGATGGCGCACTCGTCCTCGCGGTTGGTGGTGGGCTCGTTTTCCATCAGGTTGAGCACGCAGGCCTTCTCGCACAGGGCCGGGCAGACGCGCCCGGTGAACTCGGGAAAGTCGTTTGTGGCGGTCAGCTCCTTGTAGGCCAGCTCCCAGTCGCCCTTGTAGAGGGCGTCGTTCCACTCGGGCGGCTTGTTGCCCAGGGGGCACGCCCAGTGGCAGAAGGGCACGCCGCAGTCCATGCAGCGGCTGGCCTGCGTGCGTCGGTCGTTGCTGTTCAGTGTCTGTTCCACTTCGCCGAAATCGTGTATGCGGTCGTGGACGGGCCGGTAGCCGGCCTCTTTTCTATGTATGGTAAGAAATGCTCTTGGATCTCCCATGGCTGTAAAAGTGTTTGTTTGATGGTTTCTGCCGGATTAGTAATCGCGCTGCATGTCGGCAATCTTCTGCTGCAGCTTCTTCACCTGCTCTTCCTGGAGCACGCGCTTGTACTCGATGGGCACCACCTGGATGAACTCGTCGACGTAGTGGTTCCAGTCGTCGAGCATCATGCGGGCCAGCTTGGAGCCCGTGTAGAGGTAGTGCTGGCGGATGAGCTCGTGCAGCTCCTTGCGGTAGCTGCTCTCTTCCACGAGGTTGATTTCCACCATGTCCATGTTGCAGAAGTAGTCGAAGTTGCGCTCCTTGTCCCACACGTAGGCCACGCCGCCGCTCATTCCGGCGGCGAAGTTGCGGCCCGTCTTGCCGAGCACGACCACGCGTCCGCCCGTCATGTACTCGCAGCAGTGGTCGCCGGCGCCCTCCACCACGGCGATGGCGCCCGAGTTGCGCACGGCGAACCGCTCGCCCACCTGGCCGTTGATGTATAGCTCGCCGCCCGTGGCCCCGTAGAGGCCGGTGTTGCCGGCGATGATGTTGTCCTCGGCGGCAAAGTTGCTGCGGATGGGCGGCAGGATGGAGATGCGCCCGCCCGAGAGTCCCTTGGCGAAGTAGTCGTTGGTCTCGCCCTCGAGCTTGAAGTCGATGCCCTTCACCAGGAAGGCTCCGAAGCTCTGCCCGGCGCTGCCCTTGAACTTCACGTTGATGGTCTTGTCGGGCAGTCCGGCCTCGCCGTACTTCGAGGCGATGAGGCCGCTGAGCATGGTGCCCACGGCGCGGTTGGTGTTGCGGATGGCGAAGTCGAGGTTCACCTCGTCCTTGTTCTCTATCGACTTCTGGCATCCGGCGATGAGCTGCTGGTCGAGTATGCCGCCGAGCTCGTGCTCCTGCGTCTTCGTGCAGTAGTAGGAGGTGTCGCCCTCTTCCTGGTGGAGCAGTCCGCCGAAGTCGAGCGTCTCCCACTTCGTGTTGCTTGTCTTCTTGGGCACGATGAGCTCGGTGTGGCCGATGATGTCGTCGAGCCGTGTGAAGCCCATGTCGGCCAGGTATTCGCGCACCTCCTGCGCCAGGAAGGTGAAGAAGTTCACCACGTAGTGGTAGCTGCCGCGGAAGTGCGCCCTGAGGCGCGGATCCTGGGTGGCCACGCCCATGGGGCACGTGTTCTGCGAGCACTTGCGCATCATCACGCAGCCCAGGGTGATGAGGGCGGCCGTGCCGAATCCGAACTCCTCGGCTCCGAGCAGGGCCATCATGATGACGTCGCGGCCGCTCTTGAGCTGTCCGTCCACTTGCAGGCGGACGAGGCTGCGCAGCCCGTTCTTCACCAGCGTCTGCTGCGTCTCGGCAAGGCCGATTTCGGGCGGGATGCCCGCGAAGCGCATGCTGGAGGCTGGGCTGGCTCCCGTGCCGCCCTCGGCCCCCGAGATGACGATGAGGTCGGCCTTGGCCTTGACCACGCCGGCGGCGATGGTGCCCACGCCGCTCTCGGCGACCAGCTTCACGCTGATGGCCGCCGAGGGGTTGACGTTCTTCAGGTCGAAGATGAGCTGCTTCAGGTCCTCGATGGAGTAGATGTCGTGGTGGGGCGGCGGCGAGATGAGCGAGATGCCGGGTATGGAGTGGCGCGTCTTGGCGATGATTTCGTTCACCTTGAATCCGGGCAGCTGTCCGCCCTCGCCGGGCTTGGCCCCTTGTGCCACCTTGATTTGTATCTCCTCGGCGTTCACCAGGTACTCGGTGGTC
>CAZVWX010000193.1:0-4254 GCA_964631105.1 uncultured Prevotella sp.
ACGCCTCGACAGGTTCAGCCGGGCGTTGTACATCGTCAACGGAATCGTCGTGACGGTGGCCGTCCTGCTGCTTCCCGTCGTGCTCTACCGCTTTGGAGTGAAGGCGGGCATGATCAGCATGCGGACGGAAATCGCCGCGTCGGTCGTCATGCTCGCCATAGCCGGCTGGCTGATATGGACCACGCTGATGTTCCAGCCCATGCGCTTTGTCGGCGCGATAGCGGTGCTGTTCGCCTTTGCCGAGCTGTTCCTCCTCGGCACCATCGGGAGCGCGTTCGGCAACCCCGCCGCGCACAGCATAGCCGCCGTCAGAAGCGACAGCCGCGCCGCGGGCCTGCCTTTCTATCACAGCGACCGGGAGCCGGTGAGAATCGAGCTGGTGGATGCCGCACGGAAGAAGATACTGCCGCTCAACCTGGCCGACAAGGCCGCCGTGGGCCGCCGGCTGCCGTGTGTCCTCGTCTCCAGGAAATGGGCGGCCGACGAGATTCCGCCCGGGATGCTGGCAGGGATTGACACCGTCAGCCTCGGCACCTTCGACGACAACAAGCACCCCAAGGAAAACAAGCATTACACGGAGGCTTTCATCAACCACGTGACCCTGCTGAAGGCAAAGAAATGAAAAAAGCACAACGCATATGAACAAGACATCAAACTATGAACTGACCATCATCGTGCCCGTCTACAATGAGGCGGACAATCTCGCGAGAGTGGAATCGGAGCTGTCGGCGTTCCTTCCCAAATCGGCAGTCGGCACGTGCGTGCTCTTCGTCAACGACGGCTCCACAGACGGCAGCCTGGCGATGATAGCCGACATCTGCTCGCGCCGCAAGGACTTCTTCTACGTCAGCTCGGCGGAGAACCACGGCCTCAGCACGGCCATCAAGGCCGGCATCGACACCATAGAGAGCCGCTACACGGGCTACATCGACTCCGACCTGCAGACCAACCCCGAAGACTTCAACCTCCTGCTGGAGCATGCCCCCGACTACCAGCTGGTGTCCGGCATCCGCGCCCGGCGCAAGGATTCGGCGTTCAAGAAGGCGCAGTCCAGGATTGCCAACGCCTTCCGCCGGAAGATGACCGGCGACACGGCCACCGACACGGGCTGCCCGCTGAAGGTGATGTGGACAGCGTATGCCCGGCGGCTTCCGTTCTTCGACGGCATGCACCGCTTCTTGCCGGCGCTGATGATGCTCGTCGGCGGGAAGTTCAAGGAACTGCCCGTCCGCCATTATCCGCGCACGGCCGGAGTGTCGAAGTATCATCTCTGGAACCGCCTCAGGGGGCCGTTCGTTGACTGTTTCGCCTTCCGCTGGATGAAGAAGCGGTACATCAGCTACACCGTCAGCGAGAGCAACGTATAGGGAAGCCGCAAGCTGCGGATTGTTCAATTGGTGATTGATGAATGATGAACTTCGAAATCTCTTCATGGTATGTCTATGCCATAGGCTTTGTGGCGCAGGGCTTCTTCTCGGCGCGCATGCTCATACAGTGGATTTTGTCGGAGAAGGCGAAGCGGGTGGTCTCGCCCAACGCCTACTGGATATGCTCGCTCGCGGGCAGCATCCTCCTCTTCGTCTACGGGTGGCTGCGCGACGACTTCGCCATCATCTTCGGGCAAATCATATCCTACTACATCTACATCTGGAATCTCGACATCAAAGGCATCTGGCACCGCGTGCCAAGGGCGTGCAGGATTGGCATCGCCTCGCTGCCGTTCCTCGCCTTCGGGATGATGCTTCACGACATCCCCGCCTTCGTCGACAGCTTCTTCCGCAACGCCGCCGTGCCGGTGCCCTTGCTGGTGTGGGGCTCGGCCGGGCAGGCCATCTTCACCCTGCGCTTCATCTACCAGTGGTACTACAGCTACCGCCGCCACGAGTCCATCCTCCCCGTCGGCTTCTGGCTGATAAGCCTCGCGGGCTGCTCCATCATCGTGAGCTACGGCGCCTTCCGCCTCGACCCGGTGTTGATTCTAGGCCAGTCGGTGGGATTCGTCACTTACACCCGAAACATCATACTGTATAAAAAGAACAAGAAATCATGAAGATACTGATAACAGGGGCCGCCGGCTTCATCGGCCACAAGATGGTGAAGGTGCTTGCCCGGGAGGGAGCCGAAATCGTCGGGATAGACAACATCAACGATTACTATTCCCCCGGGCTGAAATACGCTCGGCTTGCCGACACCGGCATCGCGAGGGAAAAAGCAGCCGGCAGCGCCGTCGTCGAGAGCACCACCATCCCCGGCTACAGGTTTGTGAAGATGGACATTGCCGACCCGGGGGCCGTCGGGCTGCTGTTCGCCACCGAGGGGTTCACGCACGTGCTGAACCTTGCCGGGCAGGCCGGCGTGCGCTATTCCATCGAGAATCCGTATTCCTACATACAGGCCAACATCGTCGGGTTCCTCAACATCCTGGAGGGATGCCGCAACAACGGGGTCGGCCACCTTGTCTATGCCAGCTCAAGCAGCGTCTACGGCATGAACCGGCACGTGCCTTTCAGCGAGAACGACCGCACCGACACGCCTGTGAGCCTCTATGCGGCAACGAAAAAGAGCGACGAGGAAATGGCTTATTCCTACAGCAGGCTCTACGGACTGCAAACCGAGGGGCTGCGCTTCTTCACTGTCTACGGCCCGTGGGGCCGCCCCGACATGGCCCCGATGAAGTTCATGAGGGCCATCATGGACGGGCGGGAGATTCAGGTGTTCAACCACGGGGAGATGCTCCGCGACTTCACCTACATCGACGACATCGCCGAGGGCGTGCGCCGCATCCTGCATTTCGAGAACCACGACGACACGCCGGCGCGGATATACAACATCGGCAACTCGGCGCCCGTGCGCCTGCTCGACTTCATCCACACCATAGAGACGGTCACGGGCCGCAAGGCCCGCATGAGGATGACGGGCATGCAGCCCGGCGACGTCGTCGCAACCTATGCCGACACGACGCTGCTGCAACGCGACTTCGGCTACAAACCGTCGACCGACGTGCAGGAGGGGCTCGCCAGGCTCTATGCGTGGATGAAGGACTATCAGGCGTCGGCAGCGGGTGAAAGACAATAAAAACGGCAACGGAGCGTTATGAATGGTGTGAAGATATTGATTATTGAAGACGAGCGGCGGCTTTCCAGCAGCATCAAAGACTATCTTGAAAGCCAGCACTACCTCTGCGAGCAGGCCTTCGACTTTGCCGAGGCGAAGATGAAGGCTGGGGTCTACGCTTACGACTGCGTCCTCCTCGACCTGATGCTGCCCGGCGGCGACGGCCTCGACATCCTGCGCGAGATAAGGAGAAAGCACGACGGAACGGGCGTCATCATCATCTCGGCCAAGGACTCCATCGACGACCGCGTGGCCGGGCTGGAGATTGGAGCCGACGACTATCTGCCGAAGCCGTTCGCGCTGCCGGAACTGTCGATGCGCATCTTCGCACTCATTCGCCGCCGCGAGTTCTCGGCCAGCAACACGCTGCAATCCGGCGGAGTGACAATCGACCTGCCCAGCAAGACGGTGACGGCAAACGGTACGCCCCTGACGCTCACACGCTCGGAATACGAGCTGCTGCTCTTCTTCGTCGGCAACAAGGGGAAGGTGGTGTCGAAGGCCGCCATCGCCGAGCACCTCAGCGGCGAGATGGCCGACATGATGGACTCCTTCGACTTCGTCTACAGCCACATCAAGAACCTGAAGGCGAAGCTCGCCAAGGCTGGGGTGAACAACAGCATCAGGACTGTCTACGGAACGGGCTACAGATGGGAATGAGGGGATGGATTACCGGAACATGAAAGAGAAAACGCTTGCCAACCGGCTCATGACGCGCTTCACCGTCTGCATGATGGTGCTGACGGTGCTGGCCATACCCTTGCTCTACTACATCACGACTAGGTTTTATGCCGAAGACCTCCTCGACCTGGTCAGCGACTATGGCATCAAGAATCCTGACCTCGACTTGGAGCAGGACACCATCGAGGGGCTCTTCATACAGTTCTTTGCCATACTGGCCATCCTCTTCACCGCCGTCCTTGTCGTCATGAGGTATGTGCCGCAACGCCTTTGGCGGCCGTTCCGCGACACGCTGGCCAAGGTGAAGCGGTTCAGGGTGGAGGATGGCAACGTGCCCGACCTGCCCAAGACCGGCACCACGGAGTTCGACGAGCTCAACGCGGCCCTCGCCGCCCTCATGACCGAAAGCGCGAGCAGCTACAAGGTGCAGAAGGAGTTCACCGAGAACGCCTCACACGA
>CAZVWX010000194.1:0-4251 GCA_964631105.1 uncultured Prevotella sp.
ATGGAAACATTTTCGTATATTTGCGCAAGTTACAAACCGCAAAGCCATGGGAAAGTTCATCAACCCCTTCACCGACATCGGCTTCAAGAGAATCTTCGGACAGGAGTTCTCCAAACCCCTGCTGCTCGACTTCCTGAACAACCTGCTCAAAGGGGAGAGGCAGCTGAGGAACATCCGGTTCCTGGACAAGGAGCAGCCGGCGGCGTACAAGGACGACCGCTCGCTCATCTACGACATCTTCTGCGAGACGGAGGATGGCGGGCGTATCATCGTGGAGATGCAGAACAAGGAGCAGCCCCACTTCATGGACCGCTGCCTGTATTATGTCTCGCAGGCCGTGGCGCGGCAGGGGGAGAAGGGCCTCGACTGGCATTACCACATCGACGCGGTTTACCTCGTCGCCTTTGTCAACTTCAAGATGGAGGGGCTGGGCGAGGAGTTCCGCACGGACGTGGCGCTCTGCGACGTGCGGCGGCAGCGGGTGTTCACCGACAAGGAGCGGTTCGTCTTCCTCCAGCTGCCGCGGTTCACCAAGGAGGCCGACGAGTGCAAGGATGATTTCGAACGTTGGATTTATGTACTGAAGAATATGGAAGTGCTTGACAGAATGCCTTGGGCAGCCAAGGACTCGGTGTTCCGCAAGCTGGCGGAGATAGCCGAGGTGAGCAACATGAGCAAGGCCGACCGCATCAAATACGACTCGGCCCTGCGCCACTACCGCGACACCATCAGCGTGCTGCAGGGCGCCCGCGACAGCGGAAGGGCGGAAGGCCGGGCGGAAGGCCGGGCTGAGGGTCGGGCTGAGGGTCGGGCGGAAGGCCGGGCGGACGTTGCCCGCCGGATGAAGTCCATCGGGATACCCGTAGAACAGATTGTGGAAGTCACCGGCCTCACAGCGCAGCAGATAGCCCGGCTGTAGCAGGGAGCATGTACTGAAGAATATGGAAGTGCTTGACAGAATGCCTTGGGCAGCCAAGGACTCGGTGTTCCGCAAGCTGGCGGAGATAGCCGAGGTGAGCAACATGAGCAAGGCCGACCGCATCAAATACGACTCGGCCCTGCGCCACTACCGCGACACCATCAGCGTGCTGCAGGGCGCCCGCGACAGCGGCCGGGCGGAAGGCCGGGCGGAAGGCCTTTCAGAAGGTCTGTCGAAGGGTCGCGAGAGCATTGCCCGCCGAATGAAGTCGGCGGGACTGCCTGTTGCGCAGATCATGGAATTCACCGGCCTCTCAGCGCAGCAAATAGCGCAGCTGTAAATCCCGGCACAAGGCTCGATTCCCGTCTTGGGAACACATTATCACAAACACATTTTCTTTCGCTAAGATTGTCGGCGTTTATCCCATGGGGCGAAACGCCGGGCGTTGTCGCACAACCAAGTTCTCGCCCTGCCAATGGCGGTGGCGAGCAAGGCCGGCAACGCCAGCACGACGACGAAGAGCGCGGCGGAACCCGCCACGGCGTGGGCCAGCAGCAACGCCTTCACGCCGGGCAGGTGGTCGACGATGAGGAAAATCAAAAGCTGGTGCACGATGTAGATTGGCCGCCCCCGCCACGCGCCCCAGCGCCGGGGCATGAGTGGCGTCGCCCAGCTGGGGGATGAGCAGGCAGTGATAGGCCACCACGTCCAGCAAGGCCGCGACGCGCACGACGGCGATGCCCCCGTCGCGCCCGGCGGGGCGTGCCTCGGGAGCTGTGCCGGGGCGGGCATCACGAGGGATTGGCTTACTGCTGCTCATCGTCGACACAGAATCCGCTCAGCCGCGCACGGCGATTTTCTTTCCCCCACAGATGTACACCCCCTTGGGCAGGCGCGACAGGTCGCGGCCCACACAGCGCCCGTCGATGCTGAAGATGCGGTCGCCGGACGATGGCGGGGCGACCGGGGTGACGTCGCTGATGCCCGCCGCCACCCGCTCCTGCACGAGTCTCATGCCCGCCTCGGCGTCAATCTGGCCGCAGCCGTAGTCGTTGTTGGGATAAGTGAGCGAGGAGTCGTAGTGCGTACACGTCCGGGCGAAGATGTCGAAGCAGTCGGCGGGAGTGAGCGTGGGACAGGCCTGGAGCCACAGGGCGATGACGCCAGTCACCACCGGCGCCGACATCGACGTGCCCATGTCGGCGTTCCAAGCATATTCGCGCCCTTCATACTCGTAGAGGCGCACGGTCTGGGGCACGCGCAGGTTGCGGTTGGTGAAGCTGCCATAGCTCGACACGATGTTCTGCCCCGGGGCCATCACGTCGGGCTTCACGCGCCCGTCGTAGGTCGGCCCCACCGACGAGAACAGGTTGCGCTCGCCGTCGGCCACATCGAAGGGGCTGGGACTGTAGTAGCTGCCCGTATAGCTTTTCACCAGCGTGCGGTAGCCCGTCATGCCCACGCTCACCACGCATGGCGCCGAACCTGGCGAGAGCACGCTGCAGGCATGGTCCTCGGCCGACACGCTCCAGTCGTCGTGATAGAAGGAGGCGAGCGCCGGGAAGAGGTCAGCCTCGGCGTCGCCCGAGAGCTGGAGGGTGAGCGTGTAGTTGTTGTCCTCGGCGATGGTGGCCGAGTCGCGCTCCACCTGCCAGTCGCACACGATGTCGGCGGGGTCGAAGCTGGAGCGGTAGGCCGTGGCGGTGATGATGTTGCGCAGCCCGGCGCTGGTGATGGAATCGGTGAGCGTGGAGTCGGGTGCGGCGAGCACGGCCGCGAGGGGGATGGCGCGGTGGAAGGCCACCGTGCCGTCGCGGCGCAGCTGCACGTCGACGGTGATGTCGCCCTTCGACTTCGACGTGGCCACCATCAGCGTCGACTGCCCCTTCAGGCAGTTGATGCTGGCCGTCTGGCCGGCGGCCTTGTGCACGCGGGTCACACGGTAGCCGTCGTTGCCCGCCGACGACACGAGGATGTGGCCGGGCCCGGTGAGCGAGTCGAGCATCTCATAGTAGAGGGCGTCGTCGCCGCGGAAGTCCATGGTGGAGCCCTCGCTGAAATTGATTACGCAGGGCTTGCCCACGCGGTCGGCATAGTCGAAGATGTACTTGAATCCGAGCGCGTCGAGGGCGTAGGTGTACTTGTAATAGTCGGCAGGACTGATGAGCGCGGCGTTGTCGCTTGTGGCGTTGGCCACGAGGCAGATGTCGGCGTCGTAGGCAATGCCCCGGTAGGGCGACACCACGCCGCCGCCCTCGGCGCCGCTCCCGGCGGCGATGCCCAGGGTGTGCGTGCCATGGGTGTGATAGATGGCGTCGCGCGAGTGTTGCAGGGCGAGGAGCTCCTCGCGGGTGGTGTAGTCGCGTCCGGCGGGGAACGCCGAGGCCAGGGTGTCGGTGGAAATCTGGTCCCAGAAGGCCTTGATGCGGTAGGAGCCCATGTCGGCGGTCCAGAAGTTGGGGCAGGTGAGGTCGAAGCCGATGTCCTGCACGCCCACGACCACGCCCTTGCCGGTGTAGCCCTGGGGCAGGCCGACGCCCTGCTGCACGGGCAGAGCCCCGATGACACGCGCCGTGGTGTCCATCATGGCGGTGGCGCTGCGCCCGGCCTCGATGCGGAGCACACGGCGGTCGAGCGACAGGGCGGGCAGCGACCGGAGGGGGATGGCGGCCACGCAGAGGCTGCCATAGCGGGCCAGCACGCGGCAGCCTCGCTGCTCCAAGGCGCGGGTGCCGGAGCCGTCAAGCTTGACAAAGGCAGTGAGCGTGGACGGCTGCGGCGCCACGGCCACGCCCCGCGCCGCGGGGGCACGGAGGGTCTGCCGGCAGGCCTGCCGCACCAGCGCGGACATCTTGTAATAGGCCGGGCGTTGCGCCAGGGCAGCCAGGGGCAACGCCGCCAGCATGAGGAATAACAATCGTAGGGGTCTCATCGTCTGTGCAGAGTAAGGGTGTTTTCGTTTCTCACCGACAAAGTTACGATGAAAGGGCGAGAATGCCAAACACATCGGCGGAAATCTTTCAGGCAACGGCCTTGCGCCACAGCCCGTGCCGCGCCCCGTGGATATCCGTTCCACTTGCAGGGGCGGCAAGTGAGCTTCCGCACTTGTTGGCATCGCAATCATCACGTTTGGAAGTATATTTACATGATTCCGACCTCTCTGAAAAATCCGATTTATCAGAAAGTCAGATTATCCCACACTTTTGCGACATTCCGCGAAGTTTGTTCCCCGATTTACTTACGGTTTTGTAAAGATGCGAGAAAAATAGGGGGTCTTTTCGAAGAAGGGCCTTCTTCGGTCCGAAGAACGGCCTTCTTTGCCTCGAAGAACG
>CAZVWX010000195.1:0-4246 GCA_964631105.1 uncultured Prevotella sp.
AAAAGCTTTCTTCGTTGAAAGCTTGATTTTAAGGGTTATTTGCATTTGAGCCTTGTCCTGCAACCGCCCGGCACCCTGCGCTGACGGGATGACGAGTTGTCCTGCGGTGCGTGTGGGCGACTGGGGGAATCGTACCAGGCCTTGGTACTGACAGTACCAGGCTTTGGTACAGGCACTACCAAGGCCTGGTACGCACGCTACCAAGGCCTGGTAATGTTTCCGGTATTGCCCCCATCAGATTTACCCCATGTGGTCAGGTGCTTGAAGTCGTGCCGGCGTCATTCGTATTGGTAGTAGTACCAGTAGGTGTTGCCGTAGGTGTCGCGCAGGGCCGACTGCCGCTCGGTGGGGTTGGCGTACTTGTGTGCCAGGGCCTGGTAGTCCTGGAAGTCGGCGTCCATCACCGTGTTGTGGTAGACCAGCTTGGGATGGGCGCGGTGGTGGGTGTAGAGCACGAGGGCCTCGCGGAAGTGCTTGGGCACGTTGGTGCTGTCGATGTTGTAGTATTGCCCGATGGCGGCGGCAAAGGCGTCGAGCTTCTTGTCGAGCAGCAGGGCCATGAGCTTGTGGTCGGGCCTGTTGCGGAATTTTCGGGGAATGCGGTAGCGGATGGTGTATGTGGTGGAGTCGTCGGGCTGCATGGCCCGGCTTCCCCCCACGACGGGGTATTCGAAGAGGTGGTCGCCCAGCTGGCGGGTCGCTTCGAGGGCCGCAATGCGGAGCATGGTGAGCGAGGAGTCGGTGTCCAGGGCATGGCGCCCCACTTCCAGGGCCCCGTGCGGGTCGCCGTGGATGAGGCGCGACTCCATGGTCATGCGGTAGTGGAAAATGTCGTTGCGCGTGCCGATGCATCCCACGGCCAGGCACATGCACACCATTTGCAGCAGGTTCACCACGGTGAGCGTGGAGAAGAGGCCCTTGCTGCCCTCGGGCTCGTAGGGCTGGAGCGTGTGCGAGAGGGCGATGGCACCGATGTAGGCCAGCAGTATGAGCGGAAACAGCCACAGCCAGTTGTCGAAGTGGTAGCCTCGGTAGATGTCGGTGTCGATGTCGGTGATGAAGGCCAGCAGCAACAGCGAGGGCAGGTAGGTGAGCGCGTGTGTCCTTCCGCGCAGGCCGGTGAGGGCGTACACGCCCGCGTGGATGAGCCAGAGCAGGATGGTGATGATGACGGCTCCCACGGCGGGGTTGTAGACGGTCTTTCCTCCCGACAGCACGTGTTGCGCGGCGGCAAGGATATCGGCCTGGTAGAAGTAGAGGTAGCAGAAAGTGAACGCGACAAAGATGATGGCGCACAAGGCCATCATCGGTGCCGCGTCGCGCTTGTTTTCTTTCATGATTGCGTCATTTCTTCTTTCTCAGCACCTGTGCGCTGCGTGCGGGCAGGTAGAGCTTGAGCCATCCTTTGTGGTCTTTCTCGTAGAGCGGGTCGAAGTTGGTGAGGTGCTCCAGTGTGTCGTCGTTGAACCCGTTGCCTCCGAAGGCCTTGGAGTCGCTGTCGAGCACGGTGTCGTAGCTCCCCTCGGGCACCAGGAACCCATAGTCGGTGAAGCTCCTGGCCGGTGCGAAGTTGAACACGAAGAGCAGGTCGCCCCGCGTGAAGGCCAGCACCTGGTCGCCGTCGTTGTGCCAGATTTCCTGCACGGGTGTCTTGTTGAAGTTGCGCTCGCTCTTGATGGTGGCCAGCATCTCGCGGTCGAAGTCGCCCAGGTAGTGGTAGCACAGGTCGTGGTTGTCCACCAGGTTCCATTGTCGGCGCGCGTACTTGTAGCTCCAGCCGTTGCCCTCGCGCGGGAAGTCGATCCATTCGGGGTGGCCGAACTCGTTGCCCATGAAGTTGAGGTAGCCGCCGTTGATGGTGGCGGCGGTGACGAGGCGAATCATCTTGTGCAAGGCGATGCCTCGGTGCACCATCTCGTTCTCGTCGCCCTTCTTGAAGTGCCAGTACATGTCGGCGTCGATCAGGCGGAAGATGATGGTCTTGTCGCCCACGAGCGCCTGGTCGTGGCTTTCGCAGTAGGAGATGGTCTTCTCGTCGCTGCGGCGGTTGGTCACCTCCCAGAAGATGCTGCTGGGCTTCCATTGCTCGTCGCTCTTCTCCTTGATGGTCTTGATCCAGAAGTCGGGAATGTTCATGGCCATGCGGTAGTCGAATCCGTAGCCGCCGTCCTCGAACTTGGCTGCCAGCCCCGGCATGCCGCTCACCTCCTCGGCAATGGTGATGGCGTGTGGGTTCACCTCGTGGATGAGCTTGTTGGCCAGGGTGAGGTAGCAGATGGCGTTGTCGTCCTGGTGGCCGTTGAAGTAGTCGCCGTAGTTGGTGAAGGCCTCGCCGAGCCCGTGGCTGTAGTAAAGCATCGAGGTGACGCCGTCGAAGCGGAATCCGTCGAAGTGGTATTCCGTGAGCCAGTACTTGCAGTTGCTCAGCAGGAAGTGGATGACGTCGTCCTTGCCGTAGTCGAAGCAGAGGCTGTCCCAGGCGGGATGCTCGTGGCGGTCGCCGGGATAGAAGTACTGGTTGGGGTCGCCGGCCAGGTTTCCCAGTCCCTCCACCTCGTTTTTCACGGCGTGCGACTGCACCAGGTCCATAATCACCGTGATGCCGTGCTGGTGTGCCGTGTCGATGAGTTCCTTCAGGTCTTCGGGCGTGCCGAAGCGGCTTGATGCGGCGAAGAAGCTGCTCACGTGGTAGCCGAAGGAGCCATAGTAGGGATGCTCCTGGATGGCCATGATCTGGATGCAGTTGTAGCCGTCGGCGATGATGCGCGGCAGCACGTTGTCCTTGAACTCGCGGTAGGTGCCCACCTTCTCGGCGTCTTGGGCCATGCCGATGTGGCACTCGTAGATGAGCAGGGGGCTGGTCTTGGGGCGGAAGCTCTTCTTTTTCCACTCGTAGGGCTTGGGGCTCCACACCTGTGCGGAGAAGATTTTCGTGGTGTCGTCCTGTACGACGCGCTGTGCCCATGCCGGAATGCGCTCGCCGTGGCCCCCTTCCCAGTAGACGTGCATCTTGTAGAGTTCGCCGTGGTGCATGGCCTTGGCCGGCATCTTCAGTTCCCAGTTGCCGGTGCCCTCGATGCGCCTGGCCCTGTATTCGGGCCGCTCCTCCCAGTTGTTGAAGTCGCCCACGAGGTAGATGTCGGTGGCGTTGGGGGCCCATTCGCGGAACACCCAGCTGCCCCGTCCCGTCTTGTGCAGCCCGTAGTAGTCGTAGCCGTTGGCGAAGTCAGAAAGCGGCATCTTGCCGTTTTGCGTGAGTTGTCCTAATTTCCACAGGGCGTGGTCGTGGCGTCCGCGGATGGCGTCCTCGTAGGGCTCCAGATAGGAGTCGTGGGCCACGATGCCGATGTGCTTGGGGCGGCGCGGGGCACGCGTCTTCTTTTCCTTGGTTGTTGATGCTTTCTTTGCCATAACTTCAGGTTTTTTATACGCTAACTTTGAATATTGCCTTATGGATTTTTCCCTTGCCGATGCAGGGCTTGTGGCCGTCTTGCGGAAAGAAGATGGCAAACTCGCCCGGCTTGCAGTTCACGATGGTGGGCGACGCCACGCCGGGATACTTCGCCACATCCTTTTCCTCGTTGTATGCGGTTTCGGGAAGTTGCGCCGCCGGCATGTAGCCATACGACTCGTTGTTGTCCAGCGGAATCTGGATGTCGAGCATGCGCCGGTGGGTCTCGAAGGTGGCCCCGTCGTCGTCTTTCCCCTCGGCGTCGGTAATGTTCACGAAGAGCTCCTTGCCCCGGATGGGGTGCTTGCCGTTTTCCAGCTTGCCCAGGTCGTGCTCCTGGATGAATTTCACCACTTCGCCGAAAAGGGGGTTCAGCGAAGCGTACAGGCTCAGATGGTCTAGTGTGTCGACAATCATGGGTTTGTTCCTTTCTTTATAGATTAATGTTGTTTGGTCGGTATACCTCGGGCCTAGTCTTCAAACCTGCGTCCCTTTTCGTAGTACCCCTTCGCCGTGACTTGTCCGTTGCGGTCCTTTTCCACGAATTTCCCGTCGCGCGTGTCGTCCACGTAGGTACCCTCGAATCGTTTTCCGTCCTTGCTTTCCTCGATGGCGTTCCCGTTGCGCTTTCCGTTGCGGTAGGTTCCTTTGAATTTCCTCCCGTCGGCGTAATGGATGATTACGTCGCCGTCGATTTTCCCGTCCTTGAAGTTGCCCTCAAAGATGTCGCCGCCCTTCTTGGTCAGCTTTCCGTGCCCGTTCTGCATGTCGTTTTTCCATTCCCCCACATAGGAG
>CAZVWX010000196.1:0-4220 GCA_964631105.1 uncultured Prevotella sp.
TCGCCACGGGCAGCCACGGCTACAGCCGCGCCCAAGACGACATCATCGCCGACATGAACCAGGCTCTGGAGCTGACGCTTGCCCAGAAGCAGGAAGGATGGATAACGCCCGACACCATTGCCGACTACCGCAGCCACCTGAAGATTGCCGGCCTGAGGCAGTCGTCGGTCATCTATTATGCTCTGGAGCCCGGGCACGGCGGCTTGCAGAGCCGCGCCATGGCATGGCACGACGGCGCGGGGCACAGCCTGAAGTTCCAGAGTTATGCCAACGTCTCGGCTGCCGCGGTGCTTGCCATGAGCGACCAGCGCCCCACCCTGCTGCTGTCCGTAGCCGCCATGCTGTGGGCGCTGTTCTCCGTGGCGCATTTCCGCCGCCGCCACGAGGGCATGGTCGTCGTCGGCGGGCTGATGCTCGACCCGGCGGGCCGGGGCTTCCTCACCTTGCACAAGGAGGCCGTGCCACTGACCCCCATGCAGGAACGGCTCCTGCTGATGTTCTTCACGGCCGACGGCCACCGCCTCGCCAAACAGCAGATTTGCGACGCGCTGTGGCCGAAGAAGCCCGACGCGAGCGACACGCTCTACACGCTCGTCCGCAGGATGAGGCCCGTCCTTGCCAGCCATGGGCTGACGATACGGACAAGCAGGGGCAAGGACTACCAGCTCGTCAGAGTGTAGCGGCCTGCGCCGCCCACGCAGCAACGACGATGGCAACCGTGCCAACACAAAAGGCTATCATCCAGAACCATCAGAACTGTCAGAACAAACGGAACCACAAGCCATGAGCAACCAGGAAATCACGACGAAACGCATCTATCTCCCTGCCGCCGACGCCGACGGCTACAGGGTTTTGGTGGACCGCCTGTGGCCGCGCGGCCTCAGGAAGGAGGACGCCCGGATAGACCTGTGGGCCAAGGAGCTTGCCCCGTCGGGCGAACTGCGGAAGTGGTTCGGCCACAAGCCCGAGCGATTCGAACAATTCTCCAAACGCTATGCCGAAGAGCTGAAAGCCAACCCGAACGCTCAGCCGCTGCTCGACGAAATCAGCAGGCACGACCGCGTCACCCTGCTGTACGCCGCAAAGGACGAGGCACACAACAACGCGGCGGTGCTGCAACGGCTCATAGCCGGCCATGCTGAGCGCGCCACAACTGGCGGGAATGCCTGACGCGCCACGTCACCGGCATCCGCCGATGGCCCCACTGCGGCAACATCGGTAGTTTCGTCTGAAAAAAATGTAACGGGCGGGTGGGAACGAATGCGTAACTTTGCACTGTGAACAGAACAATCATGAAAACAGACAAAGTTATGAAGGACATCTTTGAAAAGCTTCGCTCAGGCGAACCCGTAGACATGGCAGCACCCGAATACCAGGATGCCATCGAGGAGATGAAACGCTCCACCCACCTGTGCGCCCGCATCGACGGACTGACCCAGTTCCGCGACGGCACGGAGAACTGGACCAACGAGCTCTTCGCCGAGCCGATGGGCGGGAACAGCCACATCACCCCGCCGTTCGTCATCGACTATGGCAACCAGGTCAGGATTGGCAAGAACGTGTTCATCAACCACCACCTCACCATGATGTCGGCAGGCGGCGTGACCATCGGCGACGGCGTCATGATAGGCCCCAACGTGCAAATCTACACCGACAACCACGACTTCCGGAACCGCATGGTGCTCCGCTGCAAGCCGGTGAACATCTGCAAGAACGCCTGGATAGGCGGCGGGGCCATCATCCTGCCAGGCGTCACCGTCGGCGAGAACGCCGTCGTCGGCTCGGGCGCGGTCGTCACCCACGACGTGGAGCCCAACGCCATCGTGGCCGGCAATCCGGCAAGAGTCATCAAGAAACTGTAAAAACCAACAACTGCAAAAGCTATGACATACATCACACTGAACGACGGAACACGCATTCCGCAACTTGGCCTGGGCGTCTACATGATTCAGGGCGACCCCGCGACAGAGAAGGCTGTATCAGAGGCATTGGAAATCGGCTACCGCCACATCGACACGGCGCACGCCTACCAGAACGAGCGCGGCGTCGGCGCGGCGGTGAGAAAGAGCGGCATACCGCGCCAGGAAATCTGGATAACCACGAAGCTCTGGCCTTCGGAGTATGGCGAGGGCAAGACCAGTGCCGCCATCGAGAAGATGCTCCAGCGCCTCGACACCGACTACATCGACCTGCTGCTCCTGCACCAGCAGTTCGGCGACTACCTCGGCGCATGGAAGGACATGGAGAGGGCGGTGAAACAGGGCAAGGTGCGCTCCATCGGCATCTCCAACTTCGAGAGCTCGCGACTGGAGGAGCTCTGCGAGGCCGCCACCATCAAGCCCTCGGTGCTGCAAGTGGAGTGCCATCCCTACTGGGCACAGCACGACCTGAAGAAGCGCGTGGAGAAGTACGGCACGGCCATTGAGAGCTGGTACCCCATAGGCCACGGCGACAAGGGGCTCATCGGCGAGCCGGTGTTCACCCGCCTGGCCGCGAAATACGGCAAGACCAACGTGCAGGTCATCCTGCGCTGGCAGATTCAGCAGGGCAACATCATCTTCCCGAAGACGACCAACCCCGACCACATGAAGAGCAACCTCGACATCTTCGACTTCGCCCTCACCGACGGCGAGATGGCCGAGATAGCCCGGCTCGACAACACCAAGCGCTTCTACAACGTCAAGCTTGAGGACCAGGAGAGGATGCTCGGGGCATGGAAGCCGGCCGACTAGCCCCCCGCGGCTACGGCCGGAGCAGGCTCCGCCTCCGCAACAAAAAACAAGATTTTTGTTTTGCATTGTCTCCGTTTTGAGCTATCTTTGCAGACGACAACACCCAGGGCTTATGGAACAATCGTCTTGCACACTCTTCAACACCCTTCGCGATGGAAAGCAACCGCTGGCCTTCCACCGCGATTATCATGTACACATGCTTGTCAACGGGGGCTCGATGACCTTCTCCGACGGGAAGAACCATTTCAGCGCCGGGCGCGACGACATTGTCGTCTGGCAGATGTCCAACGACATTCAGGACGTCAGCCAAAGCCCCGACTTCGACGCCGACGTGCTGCTCGCCTCGCCGCACTTCGTCAGCCACTTCAATCCGGAGATGACGTGGGCCACGCGCGGCTATCTCTTCATCCGCCAGAACCCGTCGTTCCACCTGCACGGCGAGAACCTCCGCATCATCCGCAACGACTTCGACCAGTTCAGCCGCCGCCTGTCGGCAACGAGCGAGATGTTCAAGGCCGACCTGCTCGGCAATCAGCTGCGCATGTTCCTCTACGACCTCTGGGTGGCCTATTCGGGCTGCATCGCCGGGGCGAGCCCCGACGACAACGCCTCGCAAATCTTCCTCCGCTTCGTCGCCCTGGTGCAGAGCAACTGCCGCAGGCACCGCGACGTGGCCTACTATGCCGGCCGGCTCTGCATCACGCCGAAATATCTCTCGCAGGTGAGCAACAAGGTGACCAACGTGCCCGCCCTGAAATGGATCAACTATTATTCCGGCTTCGAGCTTGTCACGCTGCTCGACAATCCCGACCTGAGCATCGCCGACATCGCCTTCCACATGGACTTCTCGTCGCCCAACCACCTCACCCGTTATTGCAAGAAGATTCTCGGCGCCACCCCGTCGGAATACAGAAACCGGAACAGCAAGTAAGCGGCCCCGGGGCTGGCGGGCATAGACGCGCCGCACTTGATGTGGGGCCGGGTTCCTTGAGCCGGGAATGGTGAGGAGCACCATCTGTGCGGCTTTCCGCCGCCGCGCCGCCGCCACGGCAGGAGCCGCGCCTTGTGCCCGCGGGCATGTGGCGCCACGCGCACCCCCGGCACGTGGGGAAGCTTGCGGATTTTTATCTTACAGATGCCTGGCACGGAACGGCCGCAAGGAAGAAGGGTGGCAAAATCAAAAGGAAACGAAAAGAAGCGGAAAGCAGACAGAAAGGAAGAGAAAAGGACGGTTTGATTACGAGATTGTAAAGGATTCGAAAAAAGCACGCCTGGTTTCGAAGAAGGGCCTTCTTCAGACCGAAGAACGGCCTTCTTCGCCTCGAAGAAGGCCGTTCTTTGCATCGACGAAGGCCGCTTACACTTTGCAAGAAGGCCTTTCTTCAAATTCATCCAAGCCCGTGCTTGAATTTATTTGACGCATGGATGCGTTTCCCCCTCGCCTTGCCCGCTTCCAGAGGGGGCAAGGCGGGGTATACGGCATGAGGT
>CAZVWX010000197.1:0-4181 GCA_964631105.1 uncultured Prevotella sp.
CTTCTGACCCTGCTCGGTTATCTTCTGACCCTGCTCGGTTATCTTCTGACCCTGCTCGGTTATCTTCTGACCCTGCGCCGAAATCTGCGCGTTCTGCTCGGTTATCTTCTGACCCTGCGTGGAAATCGTCTCGTTCTGCTCGGAAATCGTCTTGTCGCGGTTCATGATGGCCGTATCACGGTCCTCAAGGGCCTTGTAATACTCGTCCTCCACATTCATGTCCTGCCGCATCTCAGAGTTGGCGGCGGCCTGCGTCAGCCGGCGGACGATGTACTCCATGCTGGCGTCGCCCTCGTAAGCGCCCTCGTCGAGCGAGAGGACTTGGCGGTCGCCGGTGTTCGCCTTGGTCTGGTCGAAGACGCTCAGCACCTTCTCCAGCCGGTTGTTCACCTGGCCGTGGAGCAACGGTATCTGCACGATGATGCTGTTGTGAACCAGGCTGTCGATGAACGGGTCGGGCATGCCGCGCGTCACCTCATTGCCGTCGTAGTCGTAGGACTTGTGGTTGACGTAGAGCACCGGCACGTCGATGTCGCCCACACGATGCCCCAGCAGGTAGATGGTGACCATGGGGAGCGCGAAGCCCTTCGGGCTGTCCTGGCGGATGTTCCGCCGGTCGGAATACTGCGTGCCCAGATACTGCCGGAACCGGAGCGTCTCCGTCTCAAGCCAAGTCTTCTGCAGCTCTACCAGTATCAGGCGGGGGCTTCCGTCGCCCTCGCGCACCGTCGCAGCAAAGTCGATGCGGAACATCGAGACCTTCTCGCGAGTCTGGTTGGAATACTCGTGCGGACGAACCTTGATGTCGAGCACATCCTTCTTCAGAAGCGCCGAGAGTATCGTCTTGGCGATGCGGTCGTCCTCCATCAGGAACTTGAACACCGTATCGTATATGGGATTGGCTATTTGAATGATCATCGCTCCTCCATTTTATTACTGCAAATATACAACTATTTTCTCATTCTGCAAAAGAAATCACTACTCTTTGACGGATTCCGACCGATGCCTCCTCTGCATCTTCCGGCGCCACCCGGTAATCAAACAAAGGATGGCGGCCAGGCCGACCACGGCAATATAGAATGCGCTGGTCCGCCCGAGAAAGGTGAACACGCGCCCGGTGTGCACCTCCAAGGCCGCCACCCGCAGCGACATGGGCAGCGAGGCGAGCTGCGAAGGCATGACGAGCGAGGTGGTTCCCCGCCGATAGTCGGCAACGACAACCCTCCGGTGGAAGTCGGCCGAAAAGCCCGATACGGGGTGTGGGCTCATGGGCATGGCACGGCTCCGCACCCGTGTCCCGGGATGGAAGTAATCGGCCACACGCCCTGTGGAGCGGTTCCACACGAACAAACCGCTGAACGACCCCACCAGCCATTCGCCACGCGCATTCTGCTGCATCACGTTTGCCCCCATCACGCTCACGGGCGGAGCCCCGGCAACACGCCGCGGACAGCCCCGGAGCCCCGGAAGCGAGAACATCCCCTCCGACGTACTGAGAAGCCAGTCGCCCCGCCGGCTGTCGTACCGGAGCATGCGCAAATGGTCGTTCCACGGATTTGCGCTGTCCATGGCCGACATGGGAATGGCGGGAATGCGCCCGCGTGCAATGGCCAGGAGCCCGGGCGGCCTGAGCATCCAGCCCGAAAGACAAAGCAGGAGCGTGAGGACGAGCGTGACGCGCCCCACCCTGTTGTGTCATGCCAGCAGGCGCGGGCTGGCAGGCCGCAACCGGCGGCCGCAACGGGGAAGGAGCCACCCGGCCAGGCCGGTGAGGGCGAGCATGGCGAGCACCACGGCCACGGCATCGACCACCCAGCGCCCGGGCGTACCGAAGAGGGTCCCGCTATGGAACTGCCACACCGTGGAGAAGAGCGACACCCGCCTGTCCATGCCGGGGGCGGCTGGGATGTCCACTTGCCGGAAGTGGCGGTACGGGGGCAAAGCCACATAAAGGTGCGAACGGCCCACCACGACGAGCGTGTCGCCCCGAACGGCGAGGTCGGCAAGGCGGCCGCTGTGGGGCGACACCTCGACACGGCTCCACCGCTCCCACCCGCTGTACTCGTAGAGTCCGTATGCGGAGACGGCGAACAACCGCCGTGAAGGCATGGCGGCCATGGCACGGATGTTGCGGCTGTCGGCTCCCCGCGGCAAGCCGGCATTGAGGTCGTCGAAACGGCTCCCGAGACTGTCGGAGAGGTAGACGCCCCCACTGCCATAGACAAGCACGCGGCCCCGCCACGGCAACGTCCCGCGCAACAGTCCGCGGTTCCACTGGCGGTAATGGTAGCCAGCGGGCATCCATGACGACGGAATGTCGGTATGGACGAAGGCCGCCGGATGGTTCAGGATGATGCCCGAGACGCAAAACAACAGGATGAGGAGGGCCACGGGCAGCCCCAGCCACTTATGCCAAGAACGGGCGCGGAATCGTTTCGACTTCATCTTGTCATTGCTTTCTGCCGACCATGATTCCCCCCGTCAGCCACCGTAATCCACGCCGCCGCCATATTTGGGCGACGGGCCATACTTGTTGACGCCCGGCTGGGAATCCTGAATGCAGAAAATCAGCAAGACGATGGTTCCCAGGAAGGGGATGAAGCCTATCAGTATCCACCATCCAGTGTGCCCCGCATCGTGAAGGCGGCGGAAGAGCACGGCAAGGGAAGGGATGAGAACGGCAAGGGAAAGGACACCGCTGATGGGGCCTACACCCGTCTCGCCAATCTTCCCCATGCACGCATCAAGCGTGTAAGCGGCAAGATAGGCAATGAAGTAGGCAAGCGTCCACCACCAGTATTCCGAACGGCGGGCACGCCCCCGGAAGGTGGCATACTGGCCGAGCACGCTGCGAATGGCCTGCCCCATACGCAGCATGGGTGCGGGCTGACTGTACATCTGATTCTCCATCATATACAATATATATAATATGTGTAATTGCTAGTCTCTCCGATTCGTTGTCACCGCTCCAGTCCTGTCGGCAAGGCTGGCCGGACGCCAATCCTTTCGGATGGCAAATATAACAAAAAAGAACATAAGCGCCAAGTTTTTCGACCCTTTTTCTTGATTTCCACACCTCTGGCCGTGGTGGACAAAACGAAAAGGCGGGTGGACAAAATGAAAACAGACAATCATTTGCGCGTTTTATCCTTCTTTTTGTCCACCTTTTCGCGTATCTTTGCAGCAGAAGAGCAAAGAACGGAAACAAGAACGAAAAACAAATAACTAACCCAAACCATCATGAACAGACTTGCTAAAATCGGATTGGCTGCCATGGTCGGCCTGGCGTCGCTGCAAGGTGCGCGGGCCCAGAGCGCACTCTATCCACACCACTTCAACCTGAGTGAGGTGACGCTGCTCGACGGCCCGCTGAAGACGGCCATGGACCTGAACATCAAGAACCTGCTCGCCTATGACGCCGACCGCCTGCTCACGCCCTTCATCGTGCAGGCCGGCCTCACCAGCGGCGACTATGCCAACTGGGCCACGCTCCACCCGGCCTTCACCAACTGGGGCGACAACTCGTTCAACCTCTCGGGCCACGTCGGCGGCCACTACCTCTCGGCACTGGCCCTGGCCTACGCCGCCTGCCACGACACGGCCACGCGCACGCAGCTGAAGGAGCGCCTCGACCATATGCTCGGCGTGCTCGACGACTGCCAGAAGGCTTTCGACAGCAACACCAGCGGGCTCTACGGATACATCGGCGGCCAGCCCATCAACTCCGACTGGACGAAGATGTACGCGGGCGACGTCTCGGGATTCCGCAGCCACCGGGGATGGGTGCCCTTCTACTGTGAGCACAAGGTGCTCGCCGGCCTGCGCGACGCCTACCTCTACGCCGGCAGCGAGGAGGCCAAGGAGATGTTCCGCAAGCTGGCCGACTGGAGCGTGAACGTGGTGGACAAGCTCTCGACGACCGACATGCAGTCGGTCCTCGACACCGAGCACGGCGGCATGAACGAGAGTCTGGCCGACGCCTACAGCCTCTTCGGCGACCAGAAATACCTCGACGCGGCGCGCAAATACAGCCACCAGACCATGATTGACGGCATGCAGACGGTGAGCGCCACATTCCTCGACAACAAGCACGCCAACACGCAGGTGCCCAAATACATCGGGTTCGAGCGCGTCTACGAGGACAACAACAACTACACCGCCTTCGCCCGCGCCGCCGAGAA
>CAZVWX010000198.1:0-4178 GCA_964631105.1 uncultured Prevotella sp.
CAAGTATCGGCTTGTGCAGCGCGGCAAGAAGAACTACTACCTCATCACCGTGAAGTAAGCTTCCCCATGCGCAACATCCTCATCCTCATCGCCGCCGTGGCCTTTGCCGCCACGGCGGGCCCGGCCCGGGCCATCACGCGCGGGCAGCTGGCCACCTATGCCGCCACGCTGCAAGGCAAGAGCGGAGCCACGCTCAAGCAGGCCCTGCACGAAATCCTCGCCCAACGGCAGACCCTGGACTACGGCAGCGGCGACCACTGCACCTGGTGGGGATTCTGGTACACCGACCGCGACACGTCCACCAACGAGTGCTTCAACCGATACAGCGCCAAGAAGTTCTACTTCGAGGCGCACGACGGACGCTCCATCAGCGGCATGAACATCGAGCACTCGTTTCCCAAGAGCTGGTGGGGTGGCGCCAAGAACGACGCCTACCGCGACCTCTACAACCTCTATCCCTCCGACCAGGAGGCCAACAGCGCCAAGAGCAACTATCCCATGGGCGTGGTCACCACCGTGCGCACCGACGAGTCGCCTTACGACAAGGTGGGCGCCGGCATCATCGACGGCCAGACGCAGACGTGCTGGGAGCCCGGCGACGCCTACAAGGGCGACTTCGCGCGCGCATACCTTTATATGGCTGTGGCCTATGCCGACCTCACCTTCGTGCGCACGGGACTGCTCACGATGGAGAACTCCGCCTATCCCGGGATGAAGGCGTGGGCCACCACGCTCTACCGCCAGTGGAGCCGCACCGACAGCGTGGACAGTCTGGAGGCGACGCGCAACGACGCCGTGGCCGCCCTGCAGGAGTGCCGGAACCTCTTCGTGGACTATCCCTACCTGTGCGAATATGTTTGGGGCGACAGTGCGGGCATCGCCTTCGACCCCGCCACGGCTCTGACGACGGCCACCGACGACCGGCGCTACCTCGACGCCAGCCACGGCATTGAGCCGCCCGCCCCCGACGAGGACAGCTACTATTACTACCGCCTCACCGCCGGCGCCCCCGCCGACGGCGGCCGTTACCTCATCGTGGCCGCCAACGGCAGCACGCTCCTGGCGGCCAAGCCCGTGAGGCCCGCATCAGGAAAGACCTTCGGCTACCTCTACACCGCGCAAGTCGGCGAGAGCGGCGGCGTCATCAGCCTGTCCACCGACACGCTCGCCTTCACCTTCGAGGCCACGGCGGGCGGATTCCTCATCAGCGACCATGACGGACGCTACTACGGACAGGAAGGCAGCTACAGCTCGTTCACCCCCTCGCTCCAGAGCTCCGCAGCCGACGTATGGATCGTGGAAGCGCGCCCCGACGGCACGTATGCCATCAAGACCACCGACAGCAACCACACCATACTCTACAACACAAGCTACCACTCCTATGGCAACTATGGCGGCGAGCCCGCGGGATGCCTCTATCCCCGCCTCTACGAGCTGCGCTCCACGGCCACCGGCATCGACGTCCGGCAACCGTCGGCCACGGCGCGGCGCGGCGACGCGTCAGCCGTCTACAACCTTCAGGGCCAGCGTGTCGGCTCGCGCCCCCTGCCCGCGGGTGTCTACATCAGCAACGGCAGGAAGTTTGTGGTGAGGTGACGCGTTTCTGCCAGATAGTCGGTCGGGAATGCCATTCTGACACCCGCCCCCTCTGCGGCATGGGGATTGCAACAAGGTTTGATGAATACAGAAAACAAGAAAAATCAAAGCAGGAGGTATAAGTTATGTTATTCCCAGTATTAAGCAGAAACAATTGGTTGGACAATGCGTTCGATGACTTCTTCAACACGGACTGGATGCCGCGCGTGAACACCACCGCCCCGGCCGTGAACGTGAAGTCGGACGCCCAGGGTTACACCATGGAGATTGCCGTGGCGGGGCTGAAGAAAGACGACTGCAAGGTGTCGCTCGACGAGAACGGCAACCTGGAGGTGAAGCTTGAGGGCAAGCATGAGACCACCGACAGCAACAAGCACGAGCACTACCTGCGCCGCGAGTTCTCTTACGGCAGCTACGAGCAGAGCTACTCGCTGCCCGATGATGTCGACAAGGACAACATCTCGGCCAAGGTGGAAGACGGCATCCTCACCATCCGCCTGCCCAAGGCTGACGCCCAGGCCAAGGTGCAGAAGACCATCGAGGTGGGCTGACCCCATGCGGCACACACCCGGACAAAAGCCCGGCAATTCGCGGAAACGCGGACTGCCGGGCTTTTTCTTGATTTATGGCTGCCCGAGGCTGATTGCGGCTAATCGTGGCTAATCGCGACTGATTGCGACTAATCTCGGCTAATCTCGGCTAATCGAGACTGATTGCGACAGCCCTATTCCTCAGCCTCCAACATAAAAAACCCGGCCGTAATGGCACGGGTCTCGGGGGAATGTTGTATATTTGTAGGCACAAACCATCTGATATGGAAAGCGAAATCAAGAAAATCGTCCTCACCGGAGGCCCCTGCGCCGGCAAGACCACGGCCCTGGTGAAGATCATGGACCACTTCACCAGCCGCGGCTTCAAGGTGTTCACCATTCCCGAGGTGCCCACGATGTTCCTCCAGGCGGGCATGGACTACCTCACGCCCAACGAGGCCTTCTTCTACGAAGGCGAGAAGGCCACGCTCGAAATCCAGCTCTCCCTGGAAGACAAGTTCACGAAGATTGCCCGTGCGTGCGGCGAGCGCGCCTTCATCGTGTGCGACCGCGGGGCCATGGACATCTCCACCTATCTCACCCCGCAGCAGTGGGCTGGCATCACCCAAGCCGTGGGCGTCGACCCCGCCGAGCTCCGCGAGCACCGCTACGACGCCGTGCTCCATCTGGTCTCGGCCGCCGACGGGGCCGAGAAATACTACACCACCGCCACCAACCAGCAGCGCACCGAGGGCATCGAGAAGGCCCGCCGCCTCGACAAGAAAATCATCGGGGCCTGGAACGGGCACCCCCACCTGCGCGTCATCAACAACCACGAGAACTTCGACAACAAGCTGAACCGCGTCATCAAGGAGATTTCCAATGTCCTCGGCCTGCCCCAGCCCATCGAGGAGGAGCGGAAGTACATCGTGGAGCTCACCGGCACTGTCCCCGACAGCGTGGACAGCGACATCGTGCAGACCTACCTCGCCGCCGACCCGGGCGTGGAGGCCCGCCTCCGCCACCGCTCCTGGAACGGCAAGGACGTGTACGTGCTCACCACCAAGAAGCCCACGGCCCGCAACGAGCAGATAGAAACCGAGCGGCAAATCACCCGCAACGTCTACGAGTCGCTCTTGCAGCAGGCCGACCCCTACCGCCACACCATCCGCAAGCGAAGGCGCAGCTTCATCTGGAAAGGCCAGTACTTCGAGCTCGACCACTTCACGGCGCCCCTCCGCGGACTGACCATCCTCGAGACCAAGGGCGTGGGGCCCAACGAGGAAGTCAGGTTCCCGCCCTTCCTGCACGTCGTGAGGGAAATCACGGGCGACGAGGCCTACTACAACTACAACATCGCCCTGAAGCGCAAATAGCGGCCACAATATTGCCAGAAAGCGCCGACAAGCACCTTTTTTCCACCTTTCTTGAACAATATTACCCTATCAAGACAAGTCAAAAAGCCTAATTTTGCATCCGGAATCCGGCGATTGATTTTGAAAGATACATAAATTTAGGTTAATAGACTCTTGAATATTTTTTTAGAAAGGACGGCCGCTGTGAAAGCTCCTGTCCTTTTTTTCTCCTTTCGTCGGGAGAGTGGAGGGCTCCGGCTCCCCACAGGCAAGAAAACAAAAACCCTTAAAAACCCAACAAAACGCCATCATGATAAAGAAACTGGCCATCCTCACACTGTTCGCCGCCGGCCCGATTGTCGCCGCCGCGCAAACCTACCCCTACCAGAACCCCAACCTCACCCCGCTGGAGCGCGCCCGCGACCTCTGCTCGCGCCTCACGCTGGAGGAGAAGACCCAGCTGATGATGAACTCCTCGCCCGCCATCCCGCGCCTCGGCATCCCGCAATTCGAGTGGTGGTGCGAGGCCCTGCACGGCGTGGGGCGCAACGGCTACGCCACCGTCTTCCCGCAGACCACGGGCATGGCCGCCTCGTGGGACGACCAGCTGCTCTACCGCGTCTTCGACGCCGTCAGCGACGAGGCCCGGGCCAAGAACAACCTCGCGCGGCAGGCGGGGCAAATCAAGAAATACCAG
>CAZVWX010000199.1:0-584 GCA_964631105.1 uncultured Prevotella sp.
GGTGCAGCCTGTCTTATGAAAAGATAGTGCAAACCGAAGACAATACAAAATGAATCACATTCATTTTTATGGTTGAGGTGCAGCCGAGCCCACTTGTAGGGGCCGTGCCTTGTGCCGGCCCGCAAGGATGGATGACCGTGGACACCCGCACGGCGGGGGGATGGGCGCCCGCGCTCAATGCCCGGGTGCGCGGGGGTCGAGGCGCAGGCGGAACGTATAGGTCGCAGGTTCGTCGCCGCCCGGGGCCTTCCCGTCAGCACCCTTCAAGGCGGGCATGAGCGAGAACACCCGGAACACCTCACGGCACAAGGACGGCGGCGCGGGGGAGAGAAACCGCATGTGGCCCACCGTGCCGTCGGGCTGCAGGGTGACCGACAACCGCAGGGTGGTGGCCGCGCCCCTCGCCGAGGCCGACGGCAGCAGGCGGGGGTTCATGTGGGAGGCCAGATATTCGGCAAGGGCCTTCTTGCCACCAGGATAGGGCGGCACGGCCTCTGCGGGCGAATGCGCCGCAAGGCTGTCGTGCGCGTGTTCTTGTCCGTCGCGCCCCGTCGCGGGCGACGGTCTGCCGTCGAAGAGCTTGC
>CAZVWX010000199.1:594-4175 GCA_964631105.1 uncultured Prevotella sp.
GCCTTGGCGTTCATGTAGGGCTTGGCGTCGCGGTAGGGCACGGCGGAAAAGGCGGCGAACGGCTCCGCCGCGTCCTTGCTGGACAGACCGACGACGAAGATGAGGTTGCCGCCGGCATCGGGATAGCACTGCATCGAGACCTTCGCGTCCTCGAAGGGGAAATCCTCTGGGAGCGGGGGCGACATATGGGCAATCAGCGACTCCATGAACCGTTCGTAGCGGTAGCCGCCGCCCCAGCGCAGCTTCTCCACGTTGATGATGCCGTCGGAGCGGAACAAGGTGTTCGACAAGTCGAACGTCACGATCTCGCCCATCGCATAGGCCTTTTGCGACGAACGGGGCTGCGGCTTCACCGAGGCCGAGAGGCTGTAGACGACAAACCGCCCGGGGGCGTAGGCGAGTATCTCGGCGCGCGCCTGCACATAGCAGAACTTGGCGTCGTCGGGCACGGAGTCGAACACCTGCGTGACGCGATGGCCAAAACGCGCGAGGAACTGCGCCTCGACGGCATCGAAGCCGTCGGCGTCCACCTGGAACAGCTTCCTCGCCAGATAGTGCTGCATGGCGTCGGCGCGCGAGAAGCCGAACCACTCGGGCCACTCCACGCGATAGTCGATGACCGTGGTCTCGCCGTCCTTCTGGTAGAGATAGTGGTGCGACACATAGCACACGCTGTAGTCTTGCGCCTGTCCGGTCGTGGCCGGCAGGCACTGCCATCCGGCCAGCAGCAGCACGAGGAGCACGGCTCCCCGCCTCCACCGGCACGCCACTTGGTTTGCATTTCCGCTCATCATCTTGTCCTCCATTGGCAAAGATACCATTATTTGTTCATATTCCCGCCTTCCCGGGCCAAGAAAGTTCCAATGGAAGGCCGAGACAGTCCCCGTTGGACGGGCTAACGCTTCCGGCCCGTCACCTTGCGCTTCAGCCTGACCAGCTCCTTGTACTTCTCCTGCCCGGCCTCCTGCCCGAGCGCTATCATCGCCTTGATGGCCTTCGGGGTGAAGCTCGTGACACCGTAGCCCTTCAGCACGGGGTTGATATACACGTCGCAATCCTGGCGGTTGCGGTTGTAATTGACGAAGTCGGGGCGCGACCGGAGCCACCTCATCGCCCTGGGCATGAACCGCTTGATTTGCCTCGGCTTGTAGTCGGGGTGCTTGTTCTGCGTCAGGTCGATGGCGATGACATAGTCGGCGCCCATCTGGCGCGCCACGTCCACGGGCAGGTTGTTGACGAGCCCGCCGTCGAGCATCTGCATCGTGTCGATGTTCACGGGCTTGAAGACGCCGGGGATGGACATGCTCGCCCTCATCGCCATCGTCAGGTCGCCGTGCGAGAGCACCGCCGCCTTTCCGGCGTTGACATCGCAGGCCACCGCCCTGTAGGGTACGGGCAGCTGGTCGAAGTCGATGGAGTCGGGATATTGTCCCGGGCCGTGATAGTTCGGCTTGCGCATGACGAGGGTGTCGAGGAACTGTATCACGCCGCGGCCTTTCATCAGCCCTATCCCGCTAATCTCCTTCAGCGCGCCCTGGCCGTGCACCTTTGCGTCGTTGAAGAGTTCCAGCCAGTCCTGGTGCTGGAACAGGGAGTCGAGCTCGTCGGCCCGGTAGCCAATGGAATAGAGTCCGCCGATGATAGAGCCGATGCTCGTGCCGACGATATAGTCTATCGGCACGCCCGCCCTCTCAATCTCTTTCAGCACGCCCACCTCGGCCGCCCCCTTGGCGCCGCCGCCCCCGAGGACCAGGGCCACCTTCGGCCGCCCGCCGGCCTGTCGGCCGCCCGCGGCAGCCGGAAGCCAGGCGGCTGCAAAGAGCAATAATGTCAGGAATATCCGTTTCATGCGCCAGCCGTTTTGTTCTTGATTACACCCACAATGATGTCGGCACACTGCTCCAGCCCCAAGGTGCTGGTGTTGACCACCAGGTCGTAGTCGCGCCCGTCGGTCCATCTGCGGCCGGTGTATTGCAGGTAGTGGTTGTAGCGTCCGGTGTTCACCTGCTCTATCCGCCTTGCGGCCTCCTGGACAGAGAGGCTGTCCTTCGCCATGACACGCCTGACGGCATCCTCCTTGTCCGACGTGACGAACACGCGGAACGCCTTCTTGTCGTTTCTGAGCACCCAGTTGGCCAGGCGGCCGATGATGATGCACGGCTTCTTTGTCGCGAGCTTCCTGATGATGCGGCTCTCGCTGACGAAGATGGCATCGTCGTGCGACGGATTCATCGACACGGGAATGCTCTTGTCGGTGAAGACGAGCTCCCATAGCTTGCCGTTGCTGATGTTCTGCTCGTTCTCGCGGACGAAGTCGGACGTGTAGCCCAGCCGCTCGGCCGTCTGGTCGATGATGTCGTGGTCGTAATAGTCCACGCCCAACCGCTTTGCGAGCATCTTGCCCAACATCAGTCCGCCGCTGCCATACTCGCGGGCAATGGTGATGACAAAGGGCACCTCGTCGGCCTCCTCGCGTATGATTTCCTCGTCGTCCATTTCCTCGTCCTCCGCCTCGTGCCTTCTCTCGCCGGCCGGGATGAAGATGATGTCGAGCCACTTGATGTGCGGGGCAAACACCCTCACCATGAAGCCGACATAGAACATGCTCACCAGCGTGCCCACGCCCACCATCTTCCAGTCCCAGTGATGGAAGAAGGCGAGCATCAGCACAACGCCGATGGCGACCAGCGCGGTGTCGGAGCAAATCTTCACCTTCCCGAAGTCCTTCCTCACCACCTTGGCTATGGCGAGGGGCAGTCCCTCGCCCGCAAGCATCAGCGAGTCGCACCTCACCTCGCAGGCGATGCCGAAGGCGAGCAGTCCGCCGCCGGCGAGCAGTTCGATGAATTGCAACGGCCAGCCGATGGCGTGGGGGATGGTGGCGGGGATTTGCAGGAAGCCCGTCATCCACATCGTGACGTCGGTATAGAATCCGAAGAGGAACGAGACGAGGATTTGCGTCAGCTGCCTGGGCTCGTAATCCTTTCTGAGCAGCAGCATCTGCACGAGGATGAACGTGACGTGCATCAAGATGACGATGATTCCCATCGTCAGCGGCATGCCGGGCACCAGCGACAGCACGTATGGTGGGGCCGATATGGGCGACGAGCCCAGGTTGGCACGAATCGACAGCGACGTGCCGAAAGCGATGATGAACAGTATGAAAATGAAACTCACATACCGCCTGGCCCATTCCTCCTTGCTTCTCCTTACTTTCTCCATCCCGGTCGCCTTAGGTTGAACACCATCCTTGCAATGGCCTATTCTGCCATTTCCTTCCGCTTTCCCGAATACTCCTCCAGATCGACGCGGATGATTTCGGTCCGGTGGAAACTGGCATGGACATACTTCTCGCCCAGCTCCTTGTATGCGGGAGCCAGCTTGGCGATGAGCAGATGCAAGGCCCGCATCCGCTCTTCAGCCGGCAGACCGGCGTGCGCCGTGCCAAACGCCACCACGCTCTCATAGGCCGTGGAGAAGTGCTTCGGCATGAGGTGCGTCCGGCCGACAACACACAGCGACACCTTCGGATGGCTGGCTATGGCCCTCAGCTTCCGGCCTTCGGGAGCACAATGGATGTA
>CAZVWX010000200.1:0-4116 GCA_964631105.1 uncultured Prevotella sp.
TGCTCAAACTTGTTGACGACACTCTCGGCGGCATGGAAGAACGCGTCCATGCCCTGATAGGCCGTAAACTTAGGAGGAACGCTCATCATCAAGTTGGAGTCGACTACCGAAATCACGGGGAACATAGATACATCGAAGACACCGGTCTTCTCATGCACCTCATCATTGCTAATCACCGAGAACATGTCCACCTCGGAGCCCGTTCCTGCATTCGTCGTAATGGCAATGAGCGGCTTGGAGCCGTTCGGGAAGTTCTTCTTTCCCCCTTTGGCCGAGAAGGCATAATCCCAAAGGTCGCCTGGATTGACCATCATCAAGGCAATACACTTGGCGCAGTCCATCACCGAGCCGCCCCCGAGGGCCACCACGAAGTCGCACCCCTCGGCCTTGGCCTTGGCCGCACCGTCCATCACGTTTTGGCGCGTGGGGTTGGGCCGCACCTCGTCGAAGAGGACGTGAGCCGCACCGGCCACGTCGAGTTCCTTTTCTGTAGCCTCCAGATAGCCGAACTTCTTTGTGCTCTGGCCGTTGCTTGTCACGATTAAAGCCTTGCGGCCCGGCATTTGCTCGTTGTGGAGGTTCTGAAGCTGGCCCGCACCAAAGAGCACCTTGGTGGGCATGAAGAATGTAAAATTGCTGTACATCATTTCCTTTTGCTTTTTTGTTCTTGTTTCCGGTTGCAAAGATAGTCCCTTTCGGCGAGAAAAGAGTTTGCCCAAAAGTCATTTCAACTTTGCTCAAAAGCTTTTTCGCATGGAAACCACACGATTGACTTCTCGGAAAACCAAGTTTAACTTTTCAGCAAACAAATATATCTAAGATTTGATTAACTTTGCAGCGACAATCAATTCCAGACCGACATGGACAAGAACATCATAATCTACAACTTCATGGACACCTTTTATTGTTGCGAGGTCTTTCACGAGAGGTTTTGCGAGGAGATGGTGACAGAGCACATGCTGGTGTATCTGTGCAGTGGAGAGCTCGACCTCATTTCGCCCAACAAGAAGCAATACCACCTGACGAAAGGGCAAAGCTTCTTCTTGCCGCGCAATCATAAAATGGTGAAGGTGAAGCATCCCGCCAAAAATGGCGAACCCTTCAAAGGACTTTTCCTGCAGCTGAAGCCCCCTTTCCTGAAGAAGATGCTCAATGAGGTGGAGCCGGACAGCACGTCAAAGCGCTACCGTCCCGAGACCATACCTTACATCCTTTTGCCCGAACACCCATTTCTGAAGGGGTTTTTCAAAAGTCTGGAAAGCTATTTCGACGCACAGGAATACCCCTCAGAGGCCCTTATGGAAAACAAAGAGAGGGAGGCCGTGCTCACCCTCCTGCAGGTGAAGCCCGAAGTGGTGTCGCTGCTTTTCGACTTTGCCGAACCCTTCAAGATTGACCTGGAGAGCTATATGAACCAAAACTTCAAGTCCGACCTCGACCTGAACGAGTTCGCCCACTACACCGGACGGAGCCTTTCTACATTCAAGAAAGACTTCAAGCAAACCTTCCATCTCTCTCCCGGCCGGTGGATTACGCGCCGCCGGCTGCAAGAGGCCAGACATCTGATGGAGCAAGGGGAGAAACCGCTCGACGTTTACTTGCAGGTGGGATTCAAGAACCTGAGCCATTTCTCCACCGCCTTCAAGCGGGAATATGGCTTCCCGCCTTCTGAACTGGAGACACAGGCTGTATGAACGAAAACACGACACACGATGAGACAAACATCTATTTTGGACACCTACCGCTTGCGGAAGATTCACTCCTGCCCCGAGATGATGAATGCAATCAATGAGATTGGCTTCCTGCCGCTGCTCCCCATGGGCATCCGGGGTTGGTCGGCCGACGAGCTGACCGACGCGGAAAGCGGCTATGTGGAGCTGCCCGACGGGGGATGGGAATGGGCATTATGGAAATGGAAAGGCGACATCATCCGCGAGACGGGATGCGCCTATGGGAAATTCTTCGACCGCAAGGCCGCCTTCATCAGCAAGGAGTGGTGGCCCCACTTCTGCAACCTGCGTCGAAGCCTGCAGCCGGCGCCCCAGGAGGAAAGCATCGATGGCATGGTGCTGCAAACCCTCAGAGAGCATGGAAGCATGGTGGCGCGCGACTTGCGCAAGGCGTGTGGATTCACCGGTACCAAGATGCGGGGGAAGTTCGACACGCGTGTGGCCCGGCTGCAAATGGAGGGGTACATGGTGACCGAGGACTTCGTGTATCCCCTGGACCGTCATGGCAAGGAGTACGGATGGGGATGGTCGCTGCTCACCACCCCCGAGGCGCTCTTCGGGCGCGATGCCTGCCGGGCGAAATGCCCGCCCCAGGAATCGTATGAGCGCATGAGCAGACAACTGCGCAAAATCTTCCCCACGGCCGACGACACGCTCTTCTCCTTCCTGCTGAAGGGGAAGCTATAGCGTGGGGGCTTCCAAGGGCACTTCCAGCCGGCCCAGCCCAGGGCGGCGGGCACGCGGCTTGCCGTCGACAAAGAGGGTCAGCCCCCGCCCCACGTGATAACGGCTGCCATCCGCATCCCAGACAATGGCCAGCCGGTGCCCGTGATAGGGCACGTTGTCGAGGCAGAACCAGGCCCAACGCCCGTCGGGGAGCAGGGGATTCACTTCCACCACGTTGTCGGCGCGGGGACGCAGGCCACAAAGCCCGGTGACGATGAGGTCGGCAAAGGTGCTGTGGTTGTAATACCGGCTCCGCTCCCGGTCGCCCATGAGCCAGGCCCCGGTGGTCTCGTCCAGGTATTCGCCAATATAGGGCATGCCCCGCTGGTTCTGGCATTGCACGTATTTCTCCATTTCCGTGAAGTAGACCTCCTTCCAGCTCCTTCCCGTCAATGTGGGCCAATGCCGGTAGTCGTTCAGGAAATTGGCCAACGCCGTGAGGGTCTGCGACGTGGCAAAGGGCCATACGGCCCCGTCCCACTCACACCGGCCCGTTCCATGCGAGCGGAATCGCGGATGCCGGCGCTCTGCCGTGGTCAGCCCATAGGGCGCCGCGAAGCCCCACGTGTCGGCCACTTGGCTCCAAGCCTCGCCAAAGCGGGCGTTGTCGGCCGGCAGGTGGAAGTACCACGGCAGAAATCCCACGGCCTCGCGCACCCCGGCGGGTTCGCTCCCCACCACCATTCCCTGCTCTGTCACGGGCTTCGCCACCTCAAAGAACCGCGCCGAATCGTTCCACAGCACGGTCTCCACCCCATGCCTGATGGAGTCGGCCGCGAGCGTGTAGAGGCGTGCCGCAAGCGTGTCGCCCGCCAGCCTTGCCGTTTCGGCTATGGCGCGCGCGTTGCCATACATGTAACTGTTGATGCTCGGCCTGGCATTGCGCTCGGTCCTTCCGCCGCTGATGGTCTCCTCCATGGCGTCGCGCACGTCG
Organism: uncultured Prevotella sp.; assembly: GCA_964631105.1. GTDB lineage: Bacteria > Bacteroidota > Bacteroidia > Bacteroidales > Bacteroidaceae > Prevotella. The sequence goes on from CAZVWX010000200.1 coordinate 3,391, forward strand.
TATTGCCAATAAAGGCCCAGTCCGTGGGGCGTGTTCCACCGGTGCCCCTCCCATTGCCCATACTCCCATTTCATGCTCGGGAGCAGTGCCGTGAGGCTGTCCTTCCGGCCGTCGGCCAGGTAGCGGTCCCACAAGCTGGCCGGCAACCAGCTGCTGTAGAAGTCGAGCTTGGCCATGGGCTTTCCGCCGTTGCCATAGAGCCAGGTGTGTATGATTCCGTCCAGATAGCGCGGATTGCGAATCCACCGCGCCTCATGGATGTGGTGTCCCAGGGCCGAGGAGATGAGGTTGTAGCGGTCGGCATACGACCTCGGGACGAGGAACTCCGTCATGGCATAGCCCACGGGTGTCCGCTCGATGTGCTTCCTCAGCGTCCACCAACGGTAATACCACATCCGCTCAAAGTTCTTGTCGGGCGCGTCGAAAAGCGGCACGTTGGCTTCCATCCATTTCCACGCATCCGCATTGGGAATGGCCTGCACGATGTCCTCCTTGTCCATGCGGTTGAATGACTCCACATACGCCCGGTAGCTGTCAGCCTGGAGGACAGCCGCCCCGCTGTCGGCGTCAAGGCTCCGCGTGCGGAAGTGCGCGAGGCGGAACATCGCACGCGCCGTGCTGTCGCCCGCCCCGTCGAGCGTTCCCAGCCAGTCGGCGGGGGTGTCGATGGTCGGACTGGTGCGTTGCTTGCCCGTGCGGAACATCACACGCGCTATCTTGTGCACC
>CAZVWX010000201.1:0-4115 GCA_964631105.1 uncultured Prevotella sp.
GGGCGGGATGGTCGGCGGCAAAGTTGAGCATGGTGAACACGTGCTTGTCGTCGTCGATTTCGGGTCCCTGGTAGAGCGTGAAGCCCATGCGCGCGAAGATGTCGATGATTTCGTTCTTCACGATGGTGAGCGGGTGGCGCGTGCCCAGGGCGACGGGGTAGGGCGTGCGCGTCAGGTCGATGTTGTCCGAGGTGGCCTCCTGCTCGGCCAGCTGGTCGCGCAGGGTGTTGATTCTCTCGGTGGCGGCGGCCTTCAGCTCGTTGATTTTGATTCCAATCTGCTTTTTCTGGTCTTTGGCCACATTGCGGAACTCGCCCATGAGCTGGTTGATTTCGCCCTTCTTGCTGAGGTATTTCAGCCTGAGCTGCTCCACGTCGGCGGCGTTTTGCGCCGTGAGCTGGCTCACGTCTCGAAGCATCGCTTCTATTTTGTCCAATAACATATCCGGTCTTTGCTTAGAATTTTCCGTGTGCAAAATTACGAAAAAGATGTGAAACCACCAAGCCCGCGGGCCCGTTTGTGCGCTTCGGGCGTCATTGCAGGCGCTTGATGACGGCGTAGGCGTCGTAGAGCCCCAGCTCGCCGGCGCGGCTCAGGTCGCCGATGGCCTCCTTCTTGTTGTTGCTCTTGGCCTGTGCGACGCCGCGGTTGTACCAGGCTTCGGCCAGGCTTCCGTCCAGCTGGATGGCCTGGGTGTAGTTGTCGATGGCCTTGTTGTAGTCCTCGCGGCTGGCGTAGAGGTTGCCCCGGTCGTAGTAGAGGTAGGCGTTGCGGGGCGCGCGGCTCACGGCCAGGTCGAAGTCGGCCAGCGTGCCGGCGCCCTTCAGCTCGTCGGTGAGGCTCTGCGAGGCGTTGAACTCGTTGGCCATGGCCTGGCAGACACCCCGCTGCCACCGCGCCATGACGCTGGCGGAGTCGGTTTGCAAGTACGACGTGAGGTCGGCCACGGCCTCGTCGAAGTTGTTGAGCATGGCGTAGGCCACGGCCCGCTGCATCAGCAGGGAGCCGGCCGCCGCCGTGGTGCGGCTCGCCTTGATGCCGGCCGAGAGCGTGTCGATGAGCTGGAAGAGCCCCAGGCTCTGCGCCTCGGTGAGCTGTTCGCGCGAGCAGGCCAGGTAGATCTTGTGGCGCGGGCGGCTTGTGGCGTTGAACCGCTCGGCCTCGGCGTCGTAGGCCTGGTAGGAGGCCAGGCCGTTGGCGTAGGGCAGGTAGGAGAACTGGAACATCGGGAGGAAGGCCAGCTCCACGTCGCGGTCCTGCACGCGCCCGCGGTATTTGCTCTTGTAGGGGTTGGTGGGCTTGGGCTCGTCGTCCACCACAATCTGGTTGTACTTCTCCGGGTCTATCTCCGAGCGCTTGCGCATGAGCTTCCGCGTGCGCGCGCTCCACCGGGGCTGTATGCCGATGTGCTTGTTCATCTGCGCCTTGAAGATGCGGAACTCGTCCATCTCGGCCTTGGCCGTCATGCCCAGCCGCCGGTAGCAGCTGGCCCGGTAGGCCAGGCCCGTCCAGAAGTTGGGGAATGTGGCAATCACCCGGCTGTAGTCGCTGATGGCCCCGCGCAGGTCGCCGGTCTTGTCGCGCAGGATGCCGCGGTTGAAGATGGCCATGAAGTTGTCGGGCTCCATCTTCACCACGTAGTCGAAGTCGGTGATGGCGCGGTTGTTGTCGCCGAGCTGCATGCGCAGCAGTCCGCGGTTGTAGTGCGCCAGGAAGTTGTTGGGGTCGATGTCGAGCGCCATGTCGTAGTCGTCCATGGCCCCGCTGAGGTTGTTGGTGTTGATGCGTGCCAGGGCGCGGTTGATGTACAGGCCGGCCTCGCGGGGCTTCAGCCCGATGGTCTTGGTGAGGAATGTGTCGGCGTCGCGCCACTGCTGCCTCGCCACGCTGATCATCGAGCGGGCTTCCCAGGCGTTGGCGTTGTAGGGGTCGAGCTTCAGGCTCTTGTCGAGCCATTGGGCCGCCTGCACGGTGTCGCGCTCGTAGAGGGCCACCTGCCCCCGCAGGGTGTAGGCGTCGGCGTAGTTGTTCCATCGCTGCATGATGGTGTCCAGGTCGAGCGCCGCCTGGGCGTAGTCCTTTTCGTTCATGCGGCACACGGCCCGGTTGTACCAGTAGCGCTGGTTCCTGGGCGCCAGGCTGATGGCCTTGGTGTAGTCGGCGATGGCCCCGCGGTAGTCCTCCTGCCTGATGCGGCTCACGGCGCGCAGGTCGTACATGTCCTCGATGTAGGGGTTCAGCCTGATGGCCTCGCTCACGTCCTTCTCGGCTCCGCCGAAGTCGTCGAGGTTGTATTTGGCCATGCCCCGGTACCACCACGGCTGGTAGAGGTAGGGCTTGGCCAGGATGGCTTGGTTGAAATACTGTATGGAGAGCACGTAGTCCTCGTAGTAGAGGGCGCTCTGCCCGGCACGGATGAGGCGGTCGACACGATATTGTGCCGACGCCGCGAGCGACATGCAGCACAACAGTGCCGCCATCAGTGCGCGGCAGAAGGTGTTCCCACGGTGGTGGGAACGGCGCTTCGCGGCGCGTGTCTTCAGTTTGTCTGCCATGGGGCGATACGCCTTCGATGTGTGGGTTACTGCTCTTGCGGGGGCTTGGGACGGATTACCTCCTGTACACCTTGGTGCGGTAGGACGCGCGGAACTTGCCCTTCAGCATGTTCTTGAGCTTCCCGCCCACCAGCGCCTTGCGCAAGGGGCTGATTTTGTCGATGTAGAGGATGCCCTCCAGGTGGTCGAACTCGTGCTGCATCACGCGTGCGGCGTAGCCGTCCACCCACTCGTCGTGCGCGTTCCACTCCTCGTCGACGTATCTGACGTGCACCCTCTTGGGCCGCGTCACGTTCTCGGCGAGGCCCGGAATCGACAGGCAGCCCTCCTCCAGGGTCTCCGTGCCCGCCTCCTCGTCGGCCCCGACGATGTGTGCGTTGATGAACACGCGGCGGTAGCCCGCGTATTCGGGATAGTCGTCCTTGAGCACGTCGAGGTCGATGACGACCAGGCGGATGGACTTCCCCACCTGCGGGGCCGCCAGCCCCACGCCGTTGCTGTTGTCCAGGGTCTCCCACATGTTCTGCGTCAGCACCTTCAGGTCGGGATAGTCGGGGGTGATGTCTTGGGCCACCTTCCTCAGGACGGGGTGCCCATATATATAAATAGGTAGAATCATGTCGTCATTCGTTGCTCCCGGCTCCGGTCGCCCCGGGCTTCCGGCCGAGATGCCTTCTCATTTCCAGATAGTCGCGCAGGATGATGGTGGCCGATATTTCGTCCACCAGCCCCTTGTCTTCCCTCCGCGTCTTCTTCTTCGCGCCCCCGTCGATGAGTGCGCGGTGCGCCAGCACCGAGGTGAACCGCTCGTCGTAGTACTCGATGGGCACCTCCGGGTGGCGTCGCCGCCATTGTCCGGCGAAGCTCTCCACGCGCCTCAGGTTCTCGCTGGGCGCACCGTTGGGCTGCGTGGGCTTGCCGACGACGATGCGCTCCACCTGTTCGCGGCCGATGTAGGCCTCGAGCCAGGCCATCAGCGTGTGGGTGGGCACCGTGGCGAGTCCGCCCGCGATGATTTGCAGGGGGTCCGACACGGCGAGCCCCGTCCGCTTCTTGCCGTAGTCGATGGAGAGGATTCTCATGACGGCGTGCCTTGGAGCGCGGCCGACGGGCGGCGTGAGAGGTTTACTTCTTGTAGAGCAGCCATGCGTCGGGATAGTTGCCGGCCCTGAACTGGTTGCGGCTCTGCACGGCGCTGGCCTTGTCGGAGAAGGTGGATGCAATCACGCGGTACATCCCGCGCTCCTGGTTGAGGGCGATTTGTGCGTCGTAGCCCGCGCTCTTCAGGGTGTTCTGCAGGCCCTCGGCGTTGGCCTTGAGCGAGAACGAGCCCACGACGACGCTGTAGGCCTGCAGCCCCGCGCCGCTCACCACGGTGACGTTCTCGGTGCGGTAGGTGGCGTTGTCCACATTGTCCATCACCGTGGTCTGCGTGGCGGGCTTGGTCTCCAGCGGCGTCACCACGGGCGTCTCGCTGGCAATGGGCTCCTGGGCCGCCTGCTGCGACTCCTGGGCCTTGGCCTGCTCGTAGGCTTTCTTGTAGGCACTCTCGCTCGATTT
>CAZVWX010000202.1:0-4099 GCA_964631105.1 uncultured Prevotella sp.
TCGCTCGACAAGGGCCGCGGCTACGTGAGCACGGTGCTCGTGAGCAACGGCACGCTGAAGGTGGGCGACATCGTGCTCGCCGGGACGTGCTGGGGGAAAATCAAGGCCATGTTCAACGAGCGCAACGCACGCATCGAGAAGGCCGGCCCCTCCGACCCCGCCATCATCCTCGGACTGAACGGCGCGCCCACGGCCGGCGACCAGTTCCACGTGATTGACACCGAGCAGGAGGCACGCGACATTGCCAACAAGCGCGAGCAGCTGCAGCGCGAGCAAGGGCTGCGCACGCAGAAGCGGCTCACCCTGGGCGACATCTCGCACCGCATAGCGCGTGGCGAGTTCCACGAGCTGAACATCATTGTCAAGGGCGACACCGACGGCTCGGTGGAGGCTCTGTCGGACTCGTTCATCAAGCTCTCCACCGAGAAGGTGCAGGTGAACGTCATCAGCAAGGCCGTGGGCCAGATTTCCGAGAACGACGTGATGCTGGCCTCGGCCTCCGACGCCATCATCGTGGGCTTCCAGGTGCGACCCTCGGGCGAGGCGCGCAAGCTGGCCGACCGCGAGGGCGTGGAAATCAACACCTACTCCATCATCTACGACGCCATCGACGACGTGAAGAGCGCCATGGTGGGCATGCTCGACAAGGTGAAGAAGGAGGTCGTCACGGGCGAGATGGAGGTGAAGCAGGTGTTCAAGATTTCCAAGGTGGGCACCATTGCCGGCGGCCTCGTCACCGAGGGCAAGGTGCACGCCAAGGACAAGGCGCGCGTGGTGCGCGACGGCATCGTCATCCGCACGGCCAACATCAACGAGCTGAAGCGCTACAAGGACGACGTGAAGGAGGTGGCCACGGGCCTGGAGTGCGGACTGAGCCTGGTCAACTTCAACGACATCCAGGTGGGCGACATCATCGAGACGTTCACCGAGGTGGAGGTGGAGCAGAAGCTCTGACCCCCGCTGGCGCCCCCGCCCGGCCGGAAGGGTGGGGGCGCGTGTGTGTCGGCGGGGCGGGCGCGGCCGCGCTCCCGCTCCCTTTTTTGATAACAATTGTGGCCGGCGCGGGCCGTGGCACGATTGTTGCACACCCGCAATGAAAGGAAAAAGGTATTGGCATTTATGGCGCAAATGAAGCAAAACGAGTTCGTCAGGGAGGTGGCCGAGAAGAAATATGAGTACGGATTCACCACCGACGTGCAGACCGACGTCATTCCCAAGGGACTGAACGAGGACGTGGTGAGGCTCATCTCGAAGAAGAAGGGCGAGCCGGAGTGGCTGCTCGACTTCAGGCTGAAGGCCTTCCGCTACTGGCAGACGCTGGAGGTTCCCACGTGGGGGCACGTGCATGTGCCCCATATCGACTGCCAGGCCATCTCCTATTACGCCGCCCCCAACAAGGAGATGGCCCCCGAGCTGGAGAAGACCTTCGACAAGCTGGGCATTCCCCTTGAGGAGCGGCTCGCCCTGAGCGGCACGGCCGTCGACGCCGTCATGGACTCGGTGTCGGTGAAGACCACCTTCAAGGACCAGCTCGCCGCCCGCGGCATCATCTTCTCATCCATCGGCGAGGCGGTGAGGCAGCATCCCGACCTGGTGCGCCAATATCTAGGGAGCGTGGTGCCCTATCGCGACAACTTCTCGGCGGCGCTGAACAGCGCCGTCTTCAGCGACGGCTCGTTCGTCTACATCCCCAAGGGCGTGCGCTGCCCCATGGAGCTGAGCAGCTATTTCCGCATCAACGCACGGGGCACGGGGCAGTTCGAGCGCACGCTCATCGTGGCCGACGACGACTCCTACGTCTCCTATCTGGAGGGCTGCACGGCGCCCATGCGCGACGAGAACCAGCTCCACGCCGCCGTGGTGGAAATCGTGGTGATGAACAATGCCGAGGTGAAATACTCCACCGTGCAGAACTGGTACCCGGGCGACGAGCATGGGCGGGGCGGCGTGCTCAACCTGGTGACGAAGCGCGGCGACTGCCGGGGCGCCAACTCGAAGCTCAGCTGGACACAGGTGGAGACGGGCTCGGCCATCACCTGGAAGTATCCCTCGTGCGTGCTCCGCGGCGACAACTCGCAGGCCGAGTTCTACTCCGTGGCCGTCACCAACCACTACCAGGAGGCCGACACCGGCACGAAGATGATCCACATGGGCCGCAACACGCGCTCCACCATCATCTCGAAGGGCATCTCGGCCGGCCACTCGCAGAACTCCTACCGCGGACTGGTGAAGGCCACGCCGGGGGCCGACAACGCGCGCAACTACAGCTCGTGCGACAGCCTGCTGCTGGGCAGCAACTGCGGGGCCCACACCTTCCCCTACATGGACATACACAACGACACCGCCGTGGTGGAGCATGAGGCCACGACGTCGAAAATCTCGGAGGACCAGCTCTTCTACTGCAACCAGCGCGGCATTCCCGTCGAGGAGGCTGTGGGGCTCATCGTGAACGGCTATGCCAAGGACGTGCTCAACAAGCTGCCCATGGAGTTTGCCGTCGAGGCGCAGAAGCTGCTCAGCGTCTCGCTCGAAGGCACGGTGGGATAGGCCGGGGCTGCCGGAACTTCCTTTTTGGAGATTAGAACAAACGAAAAGATATGCTTGAAGTAAAGAATTTGCATGCCGCCATTGACGGCAAGGAGATATTGAAAGGCATCGACCTCACCGTCGGCGATGGCGAGATACATGCCATCATGGGACCCAACGGCTCGGGCAAGTCGACGCTCTCGGCCGTGCTCACGGGTAATCCGCTCTACACCGTCACCGCCGGCGAGGCCGTCTTCAACGGCAAGAACCTGCTGGCGATGAAGCCCGAGGACCGCGCCCGCGAGGGGCTCTTCCTCTCGTTCCAGTACCCCGTGGAGATTCCAGGCGTGAGCATGACCAACTTCATGAAGGCCGCCGTGAACGCCAAGCGCGAGTATGAGGGCAAGGAGCCGCTCAAGGCGGCCGACTTCATGAAGCTGATGCGCGAGAAGCGCAAGCTCGTGGCCCTCGACGCCAAGCTCGCCCACCGGTCGGTGAACGAGGGCTTCTCGGGCGGCGAGAAGAAACGCAACGAAATCTTCCAGATGGCCATGCTCGAGCCGAAGCTGAGCATCCTCGACGAAACCGACTCGGGGCTCGACGTCGACGCCATGCGCATCGTGGCCGAGGGCGTGAACAAGATGCACACGCCGCAGACCAGCTACATCGTCATCACGCACTACGAGCGCCTGCTCGACATGATTCGCCCCAACGTGGTGCACGTGCTCTACAACGGGCGCATCGTGATGACGGCGGGGCCGGAGCTGGCCAAGGAGATAGAACGGCGCGGATACGACTGGATCAAGGAGGAGGCTGACAGGAAATATGGGGAGTAATCAGCCCAATCGGCCCAATCGGCCCAATCAGCCTATTCAGCCTAATCGGCCTATTCAGCCCAATCGGCCTAATCACCCCAATCACCCCAATCAGACGAATCGGCAATTATGACAAGCGAGAAACAATACATAGACCTTTACCAGCAGAGCCGGCAAATCATCAACGCCCATTCGGCGCCGCTGCTGAACGCCGCGCGCGACGGGGCGTTCGCCGACTTCTGCCGCCTGGGGTTCCCCACGCGCAAGGTGGAACGCTACAAGTACACCGACATCGGCAGCCTCTTCGCGCCCGACTATGGCTTGAACCTCAACCGGCTGGAGATGCCGGTGAACCCCTATGACGCCTTCAGCTGCGACGTGCCCAACCTCTCCACATCCTTGTATTTCGTGGTCAACGACAGCTTCTACAAGAAGGCTCTGCCCAAGGCGAAGCTGCCGGAGGGCGTCGAGGTGATGAGTCTGGGCGACGCCGCGCTGCGGCGGCCTGAGCTCGTTGCCGCCCACTACGGTCGGCTGGCTCGCACCGCCGACGACGCCGTGACGGCCCTCAACACCATGCTGGCGCAAGACGGCCTCTTCATCCATGTGGGGCGTGGCGTGAGGGCCGACCGCGCCATACAGGTGGTCAACATCCTGCGCTCCGACGTCGACCTGATGGTCAACCGCCGTGTGCTCATCGTCATGGACGAGGGCAGCGAGGCCAAACTGCTCTTCTGCGACGACACGGCCGACGACCG
>CAZVWX010000203.1:0-4072 GCA_964631105.1 uncultured Prevotella sp.
GACAAGGCCCTGGTTCTGCAACCGCACTTCAGCGGCATCGCCATCCGCGCGGGCCTCACCGTGAGCGGCGAATGGTTTGTCGACACACGGGAGAAAATGGCCGACATCCTGAAAAGCTTCCCTGAGGCCATGGCCGTCGACATGGAGAGCTGCTCCATCGCGCAGACGTGCTTCCTCTACCACGTGCCCTTCCTCTCGCTCCGCATCATCAGCGACGTGCCCATGAAGGACCACAAGGCCGCCCAGTACTTCGACTTCTGGAACCGCATGGCCGAGGGCAGCTTCGAGGTGACCAGGGCGTTCTTGAAAACGCTTTAGCAACGAACCAACCTGCAAATCAAGAATAAAGTAGCATAGAATCAACCCATACTTCAAGAAACGCTGCAGCAATGAATCAACCCATAAATCAAGAAAAAATTCCATCCTTCACCATCGACCATGAGCGGCTGCTCCGCGGCATCTACGTCTCGCGCAAGGACCGCGTGGGCCGCGAGGTCATCACCACCTTCGACATCCGCATGAAGGAGCCCAACCGCGAGCCGGCGCTCCATCCGGGAGCCCTCCACACCATAGAACACCTCGCCGCCACCTTCCTCCGCAACGACCCCGAATGGAAGGACCGCGTCGTCTACTGGGGACCCATGGGATGCCTCACGGGCAACTACCTGCTCCTGCGGGGCGACCTGCGGAGCGCCGACATCGTCGGGCTCATGCAGCGCACGTTCGCCTTCATCGCCGACTTCCGGGGCGAGGTGCCCGGGGCCGTGCCGCGCGACTGCGGCAACTGGCTGCTCCACGACCTGCCCATGGCGCGGTGGGAGGCCAGGAAGTTCCTCGACGAAGTGCTCATGCATATGGAAAAGGCGAACATGGAGTATCCGGACTCCCCTCACTCCTCCACCACGTTCAGCCATACCGCCTCGCCGCGGGCCTAGGGTGCGGCCCCCGGCAAGTGGCGACAAAAAACGGGAAACCGCATGCCCCCGCAATTGAGGGAGGCGTGCGGTTTCCCGTTCTGCCGCCAGCGCGTCCCGGTATGAAGAGGGACGGCGCGGCGCATGCGGTCAGCGCGTGCCCTGGAGGCGCAGGCCGTAGTTTTGCGAGAGCAAGTCGGACCGATAGGAGCCGTCCACATAGACGGCGGCCTCGATGAGCTGCATGGCCAGGCGGCCCTTGTCCTGCTCATAGTAGCCCTGCGAGTACATGTTGTTGGCCAGGAAGAGCACCTGCACCTTGTGCGTCGCGGCCTCCTGTCCCGCCTTGCTGATGTAGCTCACCTCATAGGTCAGTCCGGTGGGGTTGATGAGGAAGCGGGGCGGGTCGGCGCTGAAGAATCCGATGTAGCACTTCATGTCCTGTGCGGGCTGCGCGGCCACGGCCTTGCTGATGGTGCTGTCGGCGATGTTGCGGGCCACGGCCACGGCGGGGAAGTTGCGGATGGTCATCACCGAGTCGGAGCCCACTTGCCAGCTCACGGCCACCGTGTCGGTCTGGTCCTGGGCGTTGCCGGCGTTGGCGCTGGCATAGATGAGCTCGCCGGTGTAGTCGCCCTTCACCAGCTGGAAGGCCTCCTGCACCTCTTGCGGCGAGAGCGTGTCGTCGTCGTCATCGTTGCAGGAGGTGAATGCCAGGCCCGCCAGGGCGCAGGCCGCGAGTGCGAATGCTTTGAAACTTTTCATTTTCTTTTCTCCTTTTTTCTGTTGGAACGTTTATCTTGTTGCTTTCTTAGTTGAAATGCACCAGCCGCCAATGGCTTGGCGGGGGGCGTCAAAGTGCGGGTGCGGGCCCGCCCGCGGTTTCAGCGTGCAAAAGTAATGAAAGTTTTCGTTCCGTGCAAGTTTTCTCCTGTCTTTCCTGCAGCCGCGTCACGACTTCATCATCCTTTTTGAAAAGCACGCCTCCTCCCGTCGGTTCCAAAAGCGCCCCCGCATGAAATAAGTCGGCGAATAATTTGGCCGTTTCGATAAAAACGCTTACTTTTGCAGAGGAATCGGGTTCAGTAGCTCAGTCGGATTAGAGCAACAGCCTTCTAAGCTGTGGGTCCAGGGTTCGAGTCCCTGCTGAATCACGACGTAGATGGGGCATCCTCGTGGGGTGCCCTATCTTGTTTGCTTGACAGAATGCAGAATCAAACAAGAGGAAGAAGGCAAAACCATGAGAAAGGCGCTCACACTATATGAGCTCAACCACCTGGTGACCAAGTTGGTGGCGCAGGCCATGCCCGCCGGCTACTGGGTGCAGGCCGAGCTCTCGGAGGCCAACGAGCGGGGCGGCCACTGCTACATGGAGCTGGTGGAGAAGGCTCCGGACATGAGTACCCCCGTGGCGCGCGCCTCGGCCAAATGCTGGCGCACCCGCTGGTCGGTGCTCGGCCCGGCCTTCGAACAGGCCACGGGACAGCGGATGCACGCGGGGATAAAGGTGCTGTTGCTGGTGCACGCGCAGTTCCACGAGGCTTATGGCTTCTCGTGGATTGTCGACGACATCGACCCCACCTACACGCTGGGCGACATGGCGCGGCAGCGGCAGGAAATCGTGAGGCAGCTGAAGGTCGAGGGCGTGTTCGACCTGCAGAAGCAGTTGGAGCTGCCCCTCTTCTGCCAGCGCGTGGCCGTGGTGTCGGCGGCCACGGCGGCGGGGTATGGCGACTTCTGCAACCAGCTCACCGCCAACGACCGCGGCCTGCGGTTCCACACCGAACTCTTTGAGGCCACCATGCAGGGCGAGCGCGTCGAGGCCACGGTGATAGACGCGCTGAACCGCATCAACCGCCGACTGGACGAGTTCGACGTGGTGGTCATCATCCGCGGCGGGGGCGGCAAGGCCGACCTATCGGGCTTCGACACGCTGCTGCTGGCCGAGAACGTGGCCAACTTCCCCTTGCCCGTCATTACCGGCATCGGCCACGACCGCGACGAGAGCGTGGCCGACATGGTGTCGTTCATGCGGGTGAAGACGCCCACGGCGGCCGCCACGCTGCTGGTGGACCACCTCGCGGCGGTGTACGACCGCGTGGAGGACAGCCGCCGGCGCATCGTGGCCAGCGTGGAGCGGCGCATGGAGCGCGAGGGCGGGCGCCTGGAGCGCGTCACGCGCCGCATGCCGGCGGCGTTCGGCATGACGAGGGCGCGGCGCGAGGCGGCGGTGGACAGGCTTTGGGCTCGTCTGCTCTCGGCCCTGCGCGGCGGCATGGCGGCGCGGAAGCACCGCGTGGAGATGGCCCAGGCCAGGCTGGAGGCCCTCGACCCGCAACGCGTGCTGCAACGGGGATACAGCATCACCCTGCACGGGGGACGCGCCGTGCGCGATGCGGCCACGCTGAGGCCGGGCGACGTGATTGTGACGCGCGTGGCCAAGGGTAGGGTGGAGTCGGTGGTGGCTCCCGGAAAAGACATGAAGAAGTAACCCATTCATAAAAAAAACGATGAAAAAAGCGATGAAATATGAGGAGGCCATGGGCCAGCTGGAGGACATCGTGAGGAGGATGGAGGGCGACGAGCTCGACATCGACTCACTCGCGCAGGAGCTGAAACGCGCCCAGGCACTGGTGAGGCTCTGCAAGGACAAGCTCACCAAAACGGATGAAGAAATCAGAAAGTTGCTCGACGGCGACGAGGCTGGAGGAACCGACGGCACGACGGACTCCTGATGGCCTTCTGCTTATTTTTTGGAGATAAAAGTTGCAGATTTATAGAAAACTTTGTAATTTTGCAATACATTTAATCGAACGGTAAATACATTCAAAATATGAAAGATTTGGATTGGGCGAATCTGTCTTTCGGTTACCGGAGGACGGATTACAACGTGCGGTGCTACTACCGCGACGGCAAGTGGGGCGAGATTGAGGTCTGCTCCGACGAGTATCTGAACATGCACATGGCCGCCACCTGCCTGCACTACGGGCAGGAGGCTTTCGAGGGGCTGAAGGCCTACCGCTGCCCCGACGGCAAGGTGCGCCTCTTCAGAGTGAAAGACAACGCGGCCCGGCTGCAAAGCACGTGCGAGGGCATCGTGATGCCACAGGTGCCCACGGAGCTCTTCGAGGAGATGGTGACCAAGGTGGTGCGCCTCA
>CAZVWX010000204.1:0-4067 GCA_964631105.1 uncultured Prevotella sp.
TAACGTGATTACCAGGCCTTGGTAACGTGATTACCAGGCCTTGGTAATGTGATTACCAGGCCTTGGTAATGTGAGTACCAAGGCCTGGTACGATTCCTGGTACTGTACGTACACCCCGCAAGCCACCCGGTCGTCCCATGAGCGCGGGGTGCCGAGCGGTTACACAAGAGACAAAAAAAGAGCCCAACGAGGCCGCCACTTGGGTCAAGCGGCGGCCTCGTTGGGCTGAAATGGGGCGTTCTTTCTCCGGACGATGACCGCCTTACTTGGCGTAAGCCACCGAGCGCGTCTCCCTGATTACGGTAATCTTCACCTGTCCGGGATAGGTCATCTCGTTCTGAATCTTCGTCGCAATCTCCGTGCTGAGCTTGTTGCTCTCCTCGTCGGTCATCTTGTCGGCCCCGACAATCACGCGCAGCTCGCGCCCGGCCTGGATGGCATAGGTTTTCGTCACGCCGGGATAGCTCATGGCGATGGCCTCCAGGTCGTTGAGCCGCTTGATGTAGGCCTCGACAATCTCGCGGCGCGCGCCCGGCCGCGCACCGCTGATGGCGTCGCAGACCTGCACGATGGGAGCGATGAGCGACGTCATCTCCACCTCGTCATGGTGGGCGGCAATGGCGTTCACGATGTCGGGCTTCTCCTTGTATTTCTCGGCAATCTTGGCTCCATAAAGGGCGTGTGGCAGCTCCGTCTCCTCGTCGGGCACCTTTCCGATGTCGTGGAGCAGTCCGGCGCGCTTGGCCCTCTTGGGGTTCAGCCCCAGCTCGGCGGCCATCACGGCGCAGAGGTTGGCCGTCTCGCGGGCGTGCTGCAACAGGTTCTGGCCGTACGACGAGCGGTATTTCATCTTTCCGATGATGCGGATGAGCTCGGGGTGCAGGCCGTGGATGCCGAGGTCGATGGCGGTGCGCTTGCCCGTCTCCACGATTTCGTTGTCGAGCTGCTTCTTCACCTTGCCCACCACCTCTTCGATGCGTGCGGGGTGGATGCGTCCGTCGGCCACGAGCTGGTGCAAGGCCAGGCGGCACACCTCGCGGCGGATGGGGTCGAAAGCCGAAATCACCACGGCGTCGGGCGTGTCGTCGACCACAATCTCGACGCCCGTGGCGGCCTCCAGAGCCCTGATGTTGCGCCCCTCGCGTCCGATGATGCGCCCCTTCACCTCGTCATTGTCGATGTGGAACACGCTCACGCTGTTCTCGATGGCCGTCTCGGTGCCCACGCGCTGGATGCTCTGTATGACAATCTTCTTGGCTTGCTGGGCAGCGTTCAGCTTGGCCTCGTCCATGATTTCGTTCACATAGCTGGCGGCGTCGAGCTTGGCCTGGTCCTTCAAGCCTTCCACGAGCCGGGCCTTGGCCTCCTCGGCACTCAGTCCCGAGAGCTCCTCCAGCTTGGCCAGCTCCTGGTTGTGCATCTTCTCCACTTCCTGCTGCCTTGTGGCGAGCAGCTTCTTCTCGTTCTCAATGCGGTTCTGCTCCTGCTCCTGCTCCTGGCGGCGGCGTCCGAGCTCCTCCTGCTTCTGGGTGAGCGAGAGCTCGCGCTGCTTCAGCTTGTTCTCGCTCTGCTGCATCTTGGCGTTGCGCGACTGCGCCTCCTTTTCGAGCTCGCTCTTCTGGTTGAGGTATTTCTCCTTCACCTCCAGCAGTTTCTTCTCCTTGATGACGTCGGCGTCCTTCTTGGCCTGCTCCATCCATTCGTTATATTTTCCTTTAGCTACATAGCGGAAAATGGCGTAGCCCGCGGCGCCGCCAACGGCAAGCGCCACGACAGCCACTATAAGGGTTGCTATCATTTGTTTGTTGTATTAAGATGTTGGTTTATTGTCATTCCTATCACTTGTTGAGTACCTCCTCGATTTCCGAAGTCAACTTTTCAAGGACCTGGGTGTAAGGCTTGGTGTCGTTTCGCCCCTCGTTCTTCTCGAATCTCAGGGCAATGTCGACAAGAGCCATATATAGGATTTCCTTATCGCTCTTCCTTCCCTTGAAGAGAGCCGAATAGGAATTGACAATCTCATTGATGAGCTTGGCCGCCTTCCGGTAGAATTCCTCATCGTCGCGCGGAATTCTCACCGATAGCACCGTGTCGTGCAAGTTCAGCCGTATCGTCAGTTTGTCTTCTGCCATCGCACCGGTCATTTACTCAGTAGCGTTATACACTTGTCAAGATCACGAATCAGCTTGGCCACCCTCTGCTTGGCGTTCTCCACGTCGCCGGACGTCACGCGGAGCATGCGGGCCAGCTTCAGCGTCGCGTATTCCTTTCGTGCCTGCTCCAGCTGCTCTTCCAGCGTCTTGATTTTCTGGTCACGCTCGTCCACCATGGCATAGAGCTCCTCGTTCTCCTTCTTCGTCTGGTTGAATAGGAGGATGAGTTGCCTCACCCGGGTGGTGAACGTGTTCAAGGTTTTCTCGCTGTCCGACATGACTGGATGAATCTTAACGGGTACAAATTTAGCGCATTATTTTGAATTCAGCAAATATTCATTAAAGTTTTTCTTCAACTCTTAGCCGCGGATGCGCCGCCGCGGCCAAGAGGCGGGAGAGGCGCCGCCAGGCGTTGCGGCAGCCGGGCTACTTTCCCTTCTGGATTCTCCTGGCCTCCTCCACCTGCTCCTTGGTGGGCTTTTCCTTCTTGGCGAGCATCACCACCTGGTAGACGAAGTCGGTCACCCACTTCGGGCTGAAGTTCAAATGGTTGTTCAGCTGGCGTATCTGGAGTGCTGTCTTCATCACGCTGGGGTCGCGGAAGTCGTTCTTGAAGAAGATGTCGTTCACCGTCTTCTCCGTCATCGTGTAGATGGCCTTCTTGAAGAATCCCGGCACGCGCAGCTTGAACTTCATCAAGTTGCCCGTGAGCATCATCAGGTCCTGCGTGAAGGCCTGGAACATCTCAAGGTAGTTCTTCACGTTTTGCAGGCTCTTGCAGTTCTTCCGGATGCTGCTGTCGATTTCCTTAAAATAGAGGTCATCGGTTTTGTAGAGTTCCTTCATCATCTTCTTGCAGAAGCTTTTCTCGCCCACGCCGAGCTTGTTGTTTTGCGTGGGCACATGCATGGTCTGCTTGAAGACGCGCAAATCGGGCAGCATGGCCAAGTTGGTGATTCCCAGCTGGCTGGCGAGGGCAGCCTGGAAATACACGCGCACCAGCGTCATGTAGTCCTCCATGCCGCCCACCTTGGAGCCTGCGGCGCTATTTCTGCTGAATATTTTCTGTAATAATCCCATGATTGAATGTTGTTTGTATTTCATTTTCGCAACGGGGGAACGGGCCTCCGCCCCTCTCCCGCCGCGGAAGATAGTGCAAAATTAAGAGTTTTCAAGCAGAAAACAAAATAAAAGGAAATATTTTTGCGACAACTTCTTTCTAATCAAGAAATATTTCGTATCTTTGCATTTGCATTTGCAAAGCAATGTAGACGAACACCTCCTTTTGCGGCGGCAACGCGCCCGAGGGAAGAACGGGACTATAAAAGACATGAACGAGAACTTGCCACAATCCTCTGGGAACGACATGATACGTCTATGCGTCGTGGTGCTGGACTTTGTAATCCTCAACGTCATCTTGGGGACTTACATTGTCAGCTGCCCCGACTTGGTGCCCACCTACTTCCACTCCGGCACGCGTGTGACGGTGCTCGTGGCCAATGTCTCGCTGGCCATCGGCGAATATTTCTACTCCACGGTCATCTACTACCGCAACCTGCGATTCTCGCAAGTGGTGCTGCGGGCCCTGAAGCTGTCGTTCGTCACGGCCGCCATCATGTTCGTCATCCTGCGCCTGATCAGCCAGTCGGGGCAGTACTTCACCTTCATGTGCATCTTCGCGGCCACGCTGTTCGTGGTGCTGCTGCTTTCCCGATGGGGCGAGATAGCCCTGGTGCGCATGCTGCGCCGGCGGGGATTCAACACCCGGAGCGTCATCTTCGTCGGCGACAACGACACCATGAGCGACATCTACGACTACCTCACCCACATCCCCTCGGCCGGAATACGCGTGCTCGGCTACTATGCCGACCGCCCCCTGAAGCGTGCCCCCAAGGAGTTCCGGCACTTGGGAAG
>CAZVWX010000205.1:0-4066 GCA_964631105.1 uncultured Prevotella sp.
TCTCGCATCTTTACAAAACCGTAAGCAAACCGAGGAACAAACTTCGCAGAATGTCGCAAAAGCGTGGAACATCCCAACCTTTCGTCAAAGTCAAGATTTTGGAACGGGGAGAAAAATGTAAAGTTTGTTCTGCGCGGTGATGTTCGTACTCATGGTTCTGCCCCGCCAGAGCCGAATGGAGGGGCGCAGGGGAAGCGCATCTTTCAGATGCTGTCCTGCCTCTGCGAGGCAGCCAGTGGGAGGTGGAAGAGGTCGCCGCGCCCCAGTCCGCGGTCGTTCCACTCCCTTAGACCGTGTTTACTCATAGTCCAGCCTCTGCCGAGGCGGCATGGCCGTCATGGGGGGCGCCCTCTACACGTCCTTGGGGCGCAGCGTGCGGCAGATGCGCCCCACGCCCTCGGCGAGCACCTGGCGCGGGCAGGCGAGGTTGATGCGGATGTAGCCCTCGCCGGCCTCGGAGCCGTAAAGGCGCCCGTTGTTCACCATCACGCGGGCCTCGCGGAGCAGGCGGCTGTAGGCCTCGTCGCTCGTCAGCCCCAGCCGGCGGATGTCGACCCAGGCCAGATAGGTGCCCTCCAGGCGGAGCACCTGCGCCTGGGGCAGGCTCCGGGCCATCAGCGACTTCAGTTCGGCATAGTTGCCGGCGATGTAGTCGTTGAGCTCGTCAATCCAGTCGGCGCACTCGTTGTAGGCGGCCTGCAGGGCGATGACGCCGAAGGGGTTCACGTCGCAGGCCTCGAAGATGTTGATGGCGCGGTCGATGCGCCGGCGCACCTCGTCGTCGGCGCAGATGATGTTGGCAATCTGCAGGCCCGCGATGTTGAAGGCCTTGGAAGGCGAGTTGAGCGTCACCACGTCGGCGGCGTTGCGGGCCACCACGGCCATGGGCGTGAAGTGGAAGCCGGGCATGACGAGCTCGCAGTGGATTTCGTCGGCCACCACCCTCACGCCGTGGCGGTGGCAGATGTCGTACATGCGGCCGAGCTCGTCAGCCGTCCACACGCGTCCGGCGGGGTTGTGGGGGTTGCAGAGCAGGAAGACCGTCGTCTTCTCGTCGGCGCACTTCCGCTCGAAGTCGTCGAAGTCGACCTCATAGCTGTCGGCGGTGCGGCGCAGCGGGCTCTCCAGCACCTGGCAGCCCTGGTTGCAGATGCTTGAGAAGAAGCAGTTGTAGACGGGCGTCTGCACGAGCACGCGCTCGCCGGGCATGGCCAGGGCCTTGACGGCGGCCGACACGGCGGGCACCACGCCCGTGGTGTAGACAATCCACCGGCGGTCGACGGCCCACTGGTGGCGGCGGGCGAACCAGCCGGTGACGGCGTCGTAGTAGCTGTCGGGCACGCGGGTGTAGCCGAACACGCCATGGTCGACGCGGCGGCGCAGCGCCTCGACGATGGGCGGGGCGGCCTGGAAGTCCATGTCGGCCACCCACAGGGGGATGAAGCGGGGGTCGGCCACCACGTCCCACTTCATGGAGTTGGTGCCGCGGCGGCTGACGACGCGGTCGAAGTCATACTTGCCCATCGCTCCCTCCTTTCGCCTGTCTGGTCTCAATCACGCAGTCGCGGCCCTTGGCAAACTCGTCGTAGGTGACGCTGCCGATGGTGTCGGCCACGATGTGGCCGGAGACGGGGTTCTTGATGTTGGTGATGGCGCCCCGGATGGTGGCGTCGACGTGGGTGCTGTCCTCGAAGGCGCGGTCGCAGGCGGCGTCGAAGGTGCAGTCGACGAGCGTGACGTGGTCCATGTAGCACAGGGGCTGCTCGCCGCTGATGTGGCAGCGCACGAACTTGATGTTGCTGGAGTGCCAGGCCAGATACTCGCCCGCGATGTCGCTGTCGTAGACGGCGACGTTGTCGCACTCCCAGAAGCTGTCCTTCGTGGTGATTCTGGCATGGTGCACCTCGACATTCTGGCAGTACTGGAAGACGTACTTGGCGTCGCTCTCCAGCCCGTCGACGTAGATGTTCCTGGAGAACATGAAGGGATAGGTGCCCTGGTGCAGGGTGACGTTGCGCAGCTTCAGGCCGTCGACGCGCCAGAAGGTCTCGTCGGCGTCGTTGATGGTGACGTTCTCCAGCTCCAGATGCTTCATCTCGCGGAAGAACTTCGGGCCGTCGATGGTGCTGTCGCGCATCACCATGTCGTTGCTGTACCAGATGGCCGAGCGGCTGCCCGGGGCGAAATAGCACCGGGTGATGAGGCTGCGGTCGACGTGCCACCAAGGGTATTTGCCGTAGAAGCGCGACGAGTCGCACTCCAGGTCGTGGCAGCACTTGACGCCCGACTCGCCGTCGGTTATCTCGATGTTGCGCAGCCGCAGGTCGTGCGAGCCGAAAAGGGGCCGCTCGCCGCCAAACTGCTTGTTCTCTATGGTCTTCATGATTTGACGTGTCATAAATGCTTCCTGCTGAAATTTGCCATGCCGCGCCAACGGGCGGGCGATGGGAAAAGAGCAAACATCGTGCCAAGGGGCACGCGGGCAGGACGGGGGGGCGGCGGCCGTCACGCTTGCGGGCAGGCGGGCCGCTCCCCTTGATGCAGGCCGGGGTATGCCCGGGGCTAGAAGAACCAGGCCAGGCCTATCTGCCACGAGTTGTTGTGGCTCTTGTCGCGGCCGAGGACGGCGCTGCCCACGCTCGACACCGTGGCGTCGGCGCTCTTGCCGCAGGCGATGTTGTAGCTGGCCGACAGCTGCAGGTGCGTCAGCAGCGTGGCCCCCAGGCCGACGTTGACGCTGAAGTTCGACTTCTTGAGCGAATAGCTGGAGCCCTGGCTCCACCTGAAGTCCTTGTCGCCCACGTTGATGCCCCACTGCGGGCCGGCGAAGGCGAAGATGTTGGCCGTGCTGCCCAGCCCCACGCCGTAGCGCAGGTTCACGGGGATGGCTATCTGCTGCTGCTTCACCGTCTCGCGGGAGGCGTCGGCCGACGACACCTTGGCCGAGCGGTAGTCGTAGAGGGCCGAGACGTCGATGCCCAGGCCCGTCAGCGGGAGCGACACCTTCAGCGTGGGGCCGGCGAACCAGCCGGTGCGGTTGGAGGCGTCGAAGACATCCTCGCTGAAACTCATGCTCGTGGCGTTCAAGCCGGCCTTGAGGCCGAACTTCACCTGGGCGGCGGCGGTGAGGGAGGATAGGCACAGGGCCGCGGCGAGGGCCTGGCGGAATAACTGCTTTTTCATGAATTGATATGTCTTTGCTGATTGGTGATTCAGGCATCAGTGGCGCTGGCGGCGCACGGTGACGCGGGCGGCCGACGACGCTCCCCCACCCGACTGCGACCGGCGGTTGCGGCGCACGCTGGTGGTGGTGGTGTCGCCATCGGCGGAGCGGCGGTTGCGGCGCTTCTTCACGCTCTTCTGGGCGGTCTGCGCCTTGGCGATGCTGTCGAGGGAGTCCTTGCGCACGGGGTCGCCCCAGATGCGCGTCTCAAAGTCGGCGAGCTCCTGCTCGATGCGCTTCTGCTCCTTGGCCATGGCGGAGTCGGTGGGACAGTACTGCGCCAGCGTCTTGCCGAGCATGTTGGTGGTCTTGTAGATCTTGCCGTCGTACTTGTTCATCGTGAAATAGTCGTCGACGCTCATCGTGGCGGCGTTGTTCAGGTTGCTCGTCATCATCTGCTGCTTGGCCAGGAAGGGGGCCAGCTCGTCATACTTCACCCAGAAGAGCGGATACTTCGACGTGCCGTCGCCGAAGTCGTCCTCGCGCTGCATCACGGGGCAGAGGGCGAGCACCTTGCGGTGGAAGGTGGCGGTGCCCTGGTCGTAGTAGGCGCTCTCCTTGAGGTAGTAGGACTTCACCTCCTTGGAGGGTATGTCGCTGTTGTCGATGCGCACGCGGCCGTTCACCTTCTCATAGAAGATGTGGTAGTTGTCGAGGAAGTCCATGGGCTTCACGCGGGCGTCGTCGGTGAGCACCTCGTTGCCGTCGAGGCGGTACTCGTAGACGTGGATGTTGCCGGTCATCATCAGCTTGAAGATGTAGGTGAACAGGTTCATCTGCGTGCCGACGGGCTCCGTGGGATAGTAGAGGCCGGCGTTGGCGTCCTTGGTGAGGTCGAGCTCG
>CAZVWX010000206.1:0-470 GCA_964631105.1 uncultured Prevotella sp.
GACCTCATTGCGCCGAAGGGCTATCCCTGGAAGCTGCTCGACATCCTGCCCCGCGTGCTTGTGGCCGGACAGAGCGCCGGCTCGCTCACCGGGAAGGGAGCCCGCCTGCTCGACCCCTCCGGCCATCTGCAGCCTGGTGCGCCCATGTGCCCGCCCGAAGGCGACGCCGGCACGGGCATGGCGGCCACCAACTCGGTGAAACCCCGCACGGGAAACGTGTCGTGCGGCACGTCGTCGTTCTCGATGATTGTGCTCGAGAAGAACCTCTCCAAGCCCTACAAGAGCATCGACATCGTCACCACGCCCGACGGCTCGCCCGTGGCCATGGTGCATTGCAACAACTGCACGAGCGACATCAATGCCTGGGTGAGCATCTTCAAGGAGTACGCCGAGCTGATGGGATTCCAGGCCGACCTGGGGCAAATCTTCACCCGTCTGTTCAATGCAGCCCTGCAGGGCGACCCCGATTG
>CAZVWX010000206.1:480-4023 GCA_964631105.1 uncultured Prevotella sp.
CGGCCTCATGGCCTACAACTACTTCTCGGGTGAGCCCGTCACCGATGTTCCCGAAGGACGCCCGATGGTGGTGCGCTCGCCCAACGACCACTTCTCGTTGGCCAACTTCATGCGCGCCCACCTCTATGGAGCCGTTGCCGTGCTGAAGATTGGCAACGACATCCTCTTCAAGGACGAGAAGGTCAACGTCGACCGCATTACGGGCCACGGCGGCTTCTTCACAACGCCCGTCGTGGGCCAGCGCGTCCTGGCCGCCGCACTCAACTCGCCCATCTCCGTGATGGAGACCGCCGGCGAGGGCGGCCCGTGGGGCATGGCCCTGCTGGCCTCCTATCTGGTGAACAGCGAGAAGCACCAGAGCCTGGCCGACTTCCTCGACGAGAAGGTCTTCGCCGGGAACAAGGGCACCGAGGTGGCTCCCGAGCCCCGTGAGGTGGAAGGCTTCAATGCCTACATCGAGAGCTACAAGCAGGGGCTCGAAATCGAGCAGGCTGCCGTGAAGTACAAGAATTAACTAACTCTATCGTGCGGGCAGGAACCCTTCGGAGTTGCCTGCCCGCATATTTCCATGAATGAAACCAAAACGCATCATCTATCGCAAACCACATCTATGAAACGACTCCTCACCACCTTGGCCGTGGCCACGGCCCTCGCCGCTACGGTCTCGGCCCAGAAGGCCACCGTCACCATTCACGCCGACCAGGGCAAGGACAAAATCAACAAGGAAATCTACGGGCAGTTTGCCGAGCACCTCGGCACGTGCATCTATGGCGGACTGTGGGTCGGCGAAGGCTCGTCCATTCCCAACACGCAAGGCTACCGCACCGACGTGCTCCAAGCCCTGAAGGACCTGAAGGTGCCCGTGCTGCGCTGGCCCGGCGGCTGCTTTGCCGACGAGTACCACTGGACCGACGGCATCGGGCCGCGCGAGAAGCGCCCCAAGATGCAAAACAACAACTGGGGCGGCACCATCGAGGACAACTCCTTCGGCACCCACGAGTTCCTCAACCTGTGCGAGCTCCTGGGCTGCGAGCCCTACATCAGCGGCAATGTCGGTTCCGGAACCGTCGAGGAGCTGGCCAAATGGGTGGAGTATATGACCAGCGACGGCGACACGCCCATGGCCAACCTCCGCCGGAAGAACGGGCGCGAGAAGTCGTGGAACGTGAAATACCTCGGCGTGGGCAACGAGAGCTGGGGCTGCGGGGGCAACATGCGCCCCGAGTACTACGCCGACCTCTTCCGCCGCTATTCCACTTATTGCCGCAACTACGACAACCACAACCTCTACCGCATCGCCTCCGGCGCCAGCGATTACGACTACAACTGGACGCGAGTGCTCATGAACAACGTGGGCAACCGCATGAGCGGCCTCTCCCTGCACTATTACACCGTGAAGGACTGGAGCAACCACAAGGGCTCGGCCACCAGCTTCACCAATGAGGAATACTACTGGACGCTGGCCAAGTGCCTCCAGATAGAAGACGTCATCAAGAAGCACGCCGCCATCATGGACGAGAAGGACCCGCAGAAGAGGATTGGCCTGCTCGTCGACGAGTGGGGCACGTGGTGGGACGAGGAGCCCGGCACCATCAGGGGACACCTCTATCAGCAGAACTCCATGCGCGACGCCATGGTGGCCGCCCTCTCGCTGAATGTCTTCCAGCGCCACACCGACCGTGTGAAGATGGCCAACATCGCCCAGGTGGTGAACGTGCTCCAGTCGATGATTCTCACCGACACCAAGGGCACGGGCCACATGGTGCTCACCCCCACCTATTATGTTTTCAAGATGTACAACGGCTTCCAGGAGGCCGTCCACCTGCCCGTCGACGTGCAGGAGGACTCCATCACCGTTGCCGGCAACAAGATGTACAGGGCCCACGACGGAAAGATTCCTTCCGTCTCCGTCTCCGCCGCACGGCGGGCTGATGGTGGCTTCATCGTCTCGCTGGTCAACACCAGCCTCGACAAGGCTTCCGACGTGAGCCTCCAGCTCGACGGGGCCACAGCCAAGAGCGTCACCGGCGAGGTGCTCACGGCCAAGAACATAGCCGACTACAACGACTTCGACCATCCCGACGTCGTGCGGGCGGAGCCCTTCCATGCCGCCAAGCTGAAGAAGAACACCCTCAGCGTGAAGCTGCCCGCCAAGTCGGTGGTCGTGCTCCGGCTGGACTGACGATGTAGGAAAAGCGACAACAACAGCATTCAAATCAAATCATAAAAAACTCATCAAAATCATGAACGACATTCAAGTAATGAATCATGCAGCCGACAACATCCGCATCCTGGCTGCGTCGATGGTTGAGAAGGCCAATTCCGGGCATCCCGGCGGGGCCATGGGTGGAGCCGACTTCATCAACGTGCTCTTCTCCGAATATCTGGTCTACGACCCCGACCAGCCCGAGTGGGCCGGCCGCGACCGCTTCTTCCTCGACCCCGGCCACATGAGCCCCATGCTCTATGCGGCCCTCACGCTGCAAGGCAAGTTCTCGCTCGACGAGATACAGCAGTTCCGCCAGTGGGCCTCGCCGTGTCCCGGCCACCCCGAGCTCGATGTCGCGCGCGGCATCGAGAACTCGTCGGGGCCTCTGGGCCAGGGCCACGCCATCGCCGCCGGCGCCGCCGTGGCCGAGAAGTTCCTGGAGGCACGCCTCGGCCACGCCCCCATGCAGCACCGCATCTTCTGCTACATCTCCGACGGCGCCGTCGAGGAGGAAATCTCGCAGGGCGTGGGCCGCATTGCCGGCACGCTCGGCCTCGACAATCTCGTCATGTTCTACGACTCCAACGACATCCAGCTCTCCACCGAGACCAAGGAGGTGATGAATGAGGACACGGCCGCCAAGTATCGTGCCTGGAACTGGAACGTCATCGAAATCAACGGCAACGATGTGGCCCAGATTCGCAAGGCCCTCGACGCCGGCATCGCCGAGAAGGAGCGCCCCACGCTCATCATCGGCAAGACCATCATGGGCCGTGGGGCCGTCAAGGCCGACGGCACGAGCTATGAGCGCAACGTGAAGACCCACGGCGCTCCCCTCGGCGACGGCGCCTTCGTCAACACCATCAAGCATCTGGGCGGCAATCCGGAGCAGCCCTTCGTCATCTTCGACGATGTGAAGAAGCTCTATGCCGACCGCCGCGCCGAGCTCCGTGCCATCGTCTCGCGCCGCCACGCCGAGGAGGCCGATTGGGCCAAGGCCCATCCCGACAAGAAGGCTCTCATGGACGAGTGGTTCTCGGGCAAGGCCCCCCAGGTGGACTGGAGCAAGGTGGAGCAGAAGCCCGGCTCGGCCACCCGCGCCGCCTCGTCGGCCTGCCTGGCCCAGCTGGCCCAGCAGGTGCCCAACATGATTTGCGCCTCGGCCGACCTGTCCAATTCCGACAAGACCGACGGCTTCCTCAAGCAGACCCACGACCTGCGGCACGGCGACTTCTCGGGAGCCTTCTTCCAGGCCGGTGTGAGCGAGCTCACCATGGCCGACATGTGCATCGGCATGATGCTCCACGGCGGAGTCATCGCCGCCATGGGCACGT
>CAZVWX010000207.1:0-4021 GCA_964631105.1 uncultured Prevotella sp.
AGTTCACCTCCTCGGTGTTGCCGTTGCGGAGCTTGGGCGACGTGGTGCGCTCGTCGACGATGAAGTTGCGGCCGATGGCGGCCATGTCCTGCGGCCGCAGGCTGACGTGGTACTCGTAGAACTTCTCGTACTCGTTGAGCGTGTAGTCCTGGTTGATGTCCTCCACGTCGGGGGTGGTCTTGTAGGACGTGTCGTAGCGGCTCCCCGTGCTTTCGGGCGAGTTGCCCTGCGGGTTGTTGATGTACTTGTACCGGTCGAGGATGGAGGCCTGTATGCGGTCGAGCGAGTCGCCGCGGAAGTAGACGTAGTCGTCGGCGGCGGGGTCGTTCAGGATGTACTGGAAGTGCTCCGCGTCCACCTTCTGGCGTGCGGCGTTGAGGAAGTCCTGGTACGAATCGAACTGGCGCTCCTCCTCGTCGTTGAGTCCGTTGAACCCCACGTCCTGCAGCACCCGGCTCCCGCTCGTGGTGGCGAAGGCGTAGGTGACGGCGCTCTGCGTGGGGATGCGCCCCCACTGGGTTGTGGTCCAGCTGTTGGAGCCGTCGACGGGCATGCCGCTCTCATAGAACTTCTGCCCGTCGCGCAGCACGTCCTCGCTCACCTCGCCCAGGTCGATGTACATGTCGCCGCCGTAGCTGCTGGCGTCGAGCGAGTCCTTGGAGTAGATGAACGGGTCGAGCATCCAGAACTCGATGTACTCGATGTTGGCCTGCTCGAAGTCGTTGGTGTCGAGCCTGCGCATCATGCCGCCCCAGCGCGAGGCGGGGCTGGTGAGCGTGCCGTCGCTGTTCAGGTCGGTGGAGAAGTTGTAGGGTCCGCGCTCCGAGGGGTAGTAGGCCAGGTTGAGCATGCTGATGGTGCTCGTGGCCCCGTTGTAGTTGCTCTGGTCGCGGTTGGGGAAGAGCTCCCTCACGGGCACCTCCCTGACGTAGTGGTTGCTGAGCTGGTCGAGGTCGCTCTTGATGTGTCCCGGCGTGAGCGAGCTGCTGCGGCGCGTGAAGAGCGGGTCGATGGTGTACCAGGCCAGGCGGCTGCGCCCGAAGCCGCTTTGCAGCGTGGTCATGTCGGCGGCGTTGTCGATGAACCGCGGCGGTGCGCTTGAGATGATCCACTGCGTCGGCGTGCCCACGTCGATGGTGTTCTTGGTGTTCTCGAAGTCGTCGATGTAGGAGGCGTTGTCCTGCGTGCCGCTGGCCTGTCCGGCGATGAGCTGCGCGAACTCGCCGGTGAACGAGATTTGCGAGGGCTTGGTGAGGTGCAGGAAGGGCAGCTTGTCGAACATGTTGGTGAGCCACTGGCTCTCCTTCTTCCAGTTCATGTTGAATCCCCAGAGGGTGTTGTTGAGCGGTTCCGAGCCCATGCTCACCTTGGTGGTGAGTGCCTGCTCGGAGAGGTGCTGCAGCGTGCCCGAGATTTGGAAGTCCTTGGAGAAGTCGTACTCCCAGTTCATGCCGAACATGGTCTTGCGCATCTGTCCGTAGTCGGTGTTGCTGTCGGCCGAGACGTTCACCTGCGTGCCGGCGTCGATGATGCTCTGGTTGAGGATGGTCACCTCGCCCGCGCTGTAGTCCACCGAGTAGTCGACGCCCTCGGTGAGCGTCACGCCGCCCGCCGTGACGACCACGGAGCCTTCGGGCACGTTGTAGGCCCCGATGGAGATGACGTTGGCCGCCGAGCCCCGGAACTGGCCCACGAGCATGTACT
Organism: uncultured Prevotella sp.; assembly: GCA_964631105.1. GTDB lineage: Bacteria > Bacteroidota > Bacteroidia > Bacteroidales > Bacteroidaceae > Prevotella. Next base: position 1,705 of record CAZVWX010000207.1, read on the forward strand.
TGTCCTTCTCGGCCGTCTGGCGGGCCACGGTCTTCGTGCTGTCGTAGAGCTCGGTGAAGGCGTAGCGGCTGGCCACGTCGGCGGCCACCCCGTGGGCGACGAGGTAGTTGTAGAGGTAGCTGCCGAAGGGCTCGGCCTCGGGGAAGAACACGCGGCCGTTGCTCACGGTGTAGCCCTCCACGTAGTCGAAGTAGCCGTTGCTGTTGGCGCGGTTGTTGTTGTCAAGGCGGTCGGCGCCAAGGTCCTTGATGATGGTCTGCGCCTTGACTTGCGGCTCGGGAATGTAGCTCAGATAGACACCTGTGGTGTCGCTCTGGTATTTCACGTCGAGGCGGAACTTGTCTTTCTCCACCGTCGAGGCCAGATAGTAAACGTTCTTCATCATCAGCCGCCAGTTGCCCTGTTGCGGGTTGTTGCTGGTGTTCTTGAGCGATTTCACTATCAAGGCCTCGTTGGCGTTGGTGCGGTCGCTGGAGAACTCGCCCACCTGATAGGTTACGCCGCCGTAGGTGTACTCAAATGCTATGGCCAGCACCTGGTCGGTCTGCAGGCCGGTGCGCAGCGAGACATAGCCCAGGGCGGTGTTCACAGTGTATTCCGACGAGCTGAGCAGCCTTGCGCTCTGCAGCTTCTCGTAGTCGCTGCCGCCAACCAGTCCCATGCCCGTGAGCACGTCGCCGGCCTGGTCGATGTCGCGCACGGCGTCATTGGCCTTCACGGTGGCATACTCAGTGTTGGCGTTGTTAGAGGGAGTGGGCATTCCGTTGGCGCTCCACATCGGGTTGCTCACGGTTGAGTTCTCGCCGAGGTCGGTCAGTGCCACTATGTTGCGGGTGTTGGCGGTGGTGGCCGTGTTGTTGGTAACCCATATCTCCACGCGGTTGATGGTGATGCCTGTGGTCATGTTGGGCAGCGTCTTCATGGCGTTGTCGTAGTGCTCGCGGAAGTACTGGGCCAGGAAGAAGTGGCGGTTCTCCTCATAGTCGGCGGCGTCAATCTCGAACGGGGTCAGCTGGACACCGCCCTTTGAGCTGACGCTCTTGCTCGACGATTTCTTCTGCGACAGTGCCAACTGCAACTTCAGTTTGCCGAACTGCATGTCGGTGCGGATGCCGAACAGACTGCTGGCACCGCGCACGAGCGAGTTGTTCGACGGGAACGAGATGTTGCCAGCCTCAACGAGCTTGATGATTTCGTCCTCCTTGCCGTCGTACTTCAGCTTCATGTTCTGCGCGTCGTAGTCGAAGGTGGCGTCGGTGTTGTAGTTCAGGTTCATGTTCACCTTGTCGCCCACCTTGCCGTTCACGTTCAGATTGATTTTCTCGTCGAAGTCCACGGTGGTGGTCTTCCGGTTGCGGATGGGCAGCGAGGGGTTGTCGATGTTCTTCAGCGTGGCGCCCAGCTTCAGCTCGGCCGAGCCCTGCGTGCGTATGCGCACGCCTCCGGGGCCGAAGATTTTCTCGGCCGGCCCCAGGTCGAAGTGCATGTCGGTGAAGTCGAACTTCTCCTTGCCCTTGGCCTGGAAGATTTCGTCGTTCTGCTTCCGGTAGTAGGCCTGCCGCTCTTTCTCCTCGCTCCACTTGCGGTATTCGTCGGGAGTCATCATGATGGGCGCGGCAATCCACGTGCCTCCCACCTTGTTGCCGATGATGTATCGGTCGAGGGTGTCGTTGTACACCACGTCGTAGCCCAGGTTGGCGGGCCGCTGCAGGTCGAGGGGGCTCTGGTCCAGGTCGTCGTCGGTGACGGGCGTGGTGCGCTGTATCTTCCACCGCGGGTGCAGCAGCGAGTCGGGGATGGAGTCCTCGTTGTCCAGGGTGGGCTGCGCGGTGATGTTGGCCTGGGGTCGCGTGCGGTCGTCCTGGCGCGTGCGGTCGTCCTGGGGCGGGGCTGTGGCGGGCTCCGGCGCGTGCAGGTAGGGGCGCGCCAGCGCGTAGCTGACGCCGAAGGCCATCAGCCACACCAGTAGTCCGCTGTTCAGTAATGGTTTGATTCTCATCCCCTTGTCGCCGCGTGAGGGCTTATTTGATTAGTTTCAAGGCCTGCTTGATGACTTCCTCCACCGCCAGGCCGGGCTGCTGGCGCAGCAGGCCGGTCACCACCTTGGCGCTGGGCGCGGGCGAGAAGCCGAGCATGGTGAGCGCGGCCACGGCCTCGTCCTTCACGGCGGTGTCCACCGCCGGGCCCTTGCCGGCGTTGGAGGGCAGCTCGTCGGCAATGCCGAGGCTCACAATCTTGTCCCTCAGGTCGACGATGATGCGCTGGGCGGTGCGCAGGCCGATGCCCTTGACGCTCTTCAGCATGCGCTCGTCGCCGG
>CAZVWX010000208.1:0-4019 GCA_964631105.1 uncultured Prevotella sp.
GGTACTGCTTCACCTTCGGCCATGCCGAAATCTGGCCTGCATCGGAGAGCAGCATGGCAATCACCGTGCCTTTCTGCACGGCCTCCTCGATGGAGAAGAGCGTCTTTCCGGGCACCCACCCGTCGGCCACGGCGTGGTCGTAGGACTTGCCGGGACACTGGCCGACGATGACGTTGAACCCGTTGTCGCGCAGGTTGCACGACTGGCCGGGGCCCTGAATGCCATATCCTATCACGGCTATAGTCTCATTCTTAAGCACCTCACGGGCTTTCTCCAATGTGAACTCTTTGTTGGTGACGATGTTTTCCACCACGCCACCGAAATTCATTTCTGCCATAGTTGTTTTGCTTTTATGCGGCCTCGAAGCCGCGGTTATTGTTTTTGTTTCCTTCTCTGACCGATGCCGCGGTGCGCCTTGTGCCCGCCAACATCTTTCGAAGTGCAAAGATAATCATTTGTTACGAAACGAACAAATATTCTTTTATTCTTTTACAAATTTAACGTTACTTCTTACAACCTCCACTTCCTTGGCGCCTTGCCTTTCCGTTTTGGTCACCCTCACCAGATACGTCCCATCGGCGGCCTCCTCCCGGTAGAAGTGGAGGCGGTCGCCCTGGTGGCTCTCGGCCACATAGGCTATCTCGAAGCGGCGCAGGCGATGGGTGCGGTAGAAGTCGAGCGGGAAAAGGTTGAGTATGTGCTCGATATACTTCACGCTGTTCACATGCCCGTTCACGTCAATGTCGCTATAGAAGGTGTCCACCTCGCCCACCTTCGGCGCTCCCGCATCCATCCTCACCCGCGAGGGCGGGGCCATGGGGCAGGCCTTCCCAGCGTCCACATATTGCTGGATCAAGCCGTTGCGAATGGCGAAGATGTCGGTAGGCTGCCGTGTCGTGGTGTCAATCATGGCCCAAATGCTCCTGCCGTAGCCGCAGGGGGTCTCGTCGGGCGTGGACACGGCAAAGTTGCGGCTCGTGAAGAATTTCTTCACGCCCTCTACCCATGTCTCCACCCTCACCTGCTCGTAGGCCCTGGGCATGCGTTCCACCTCGATGGCCAGGCGGCTCAGCACCCACGTCTTGTGGATGGTGTTGAGATAGTCCATGCCGTAGCCGCGGTCCCGGCTGTGGTAGTCGGCGGCGTTGAGCATGGCGTTTCCCAAATGGCCCAGGAAGAGCTGGTGGCTGAAATCGCAATGAAAGGGTTCTACGGGAAACTCGTAAGCACCCACCTTCGGCAGCAAGTCCATCAGTCGTCCTCCATTTTCTCCTCACGGTGCAGGAACTCGCTGATGGGCTCGTCGAAGCTCCGGGTCACGGCAATGCGCCCGCTGCGCGTGTATTGCAACAGGCATCCGAAGCCGTTCAGACACCGGAACAAGTCGGCGATGTCCTCGGTCAGGCCCGCCAGGAGCACCGTGCTGTAGGTGGGGTTCACCTCCATCATGCGGGCGTCGTGCTTCCGGATGGTGCGGCTCACCTCGGGATTGTCGAGCAACACCGGCGTGGAAATCTTGAATAGGGCCACCTCGTGGATGAACAATTCCTCGTCGACATAGTAGTCGGCCTTCACCACGTCGATTTTCTTCTCTATCGCCTTGGTAATCTTGCTGATTTGCTCCTCGTCGCTATAGGCCGTGATGGTGTATTTGTGAATGTTCCTGATGCTGCTGGCCGAGACGTTCAAGCTCTCGATGTTCACCTGCCGGCGCGTGAACACGGCTGTAATCTGATTCAAGATGCCGGCGATGTTCTCGGAATAAACCAGCAGCGTGTACAATTTCTTGTTGTCTTCCATGAAGTTCTTACTCTTTTAATAATCCAGCTCCAGCTGCATTTCGTCCACACTCGTCCCCGGCAGCGTCATGGGCACGATGTCCTCATCCTCCTTGATGGCGCACTCCAGCATGTAGGGGCCCGGCGTGGCAAGCATCTTCGCCACCTTTGCCTTCAGGCCCGCCCTGTCGGTGGCCACATCATAGGGTATGGCGTAGCCCTTGCAGATGTCGGCATAGCTGGGATTCAACATATGCGTGAACGAGCGCCGCCCGTGGAACATCAAGTCCTGCCACTGGCGCACGTTGCCCAGGTAATGATTGTTCAAGAGGATAATTTTCACCGGGGCCTGCTGCTCCATGATGGTGCCCAGCTCCTGGATGCTCATCTGGAAGCCGCCGTCGCCGCAGAAGCAGCACACCGTGCGCCCAGGAGCCCCGAACGTGGCCCCCACGGCGGCGGGAAGGCCGAAGCCCATGGTGCCGAAGCCGCCGCTGGTGACGATGCTGCGCTTCCGGTTGTACTTGAAGTAGCGGCTCGAAATCATCTGGTTCTGACCCACATCGTTCACCAGCACGGCCTCGCCGCCGGTGGCCTCGGCCACCACATGGGTCACCTCGCCCATGAGCAGCGGGCCGTCCGTGGGATGGATGTCGGGCTCGATGACCTTTTCCTCCTCCATCTGCTTGTACTTGTTGAAACTCTCTATCCACTCGTGGTGGTCGTTCTTGTGGAGCAGGGTCGTCAGCGCTGGCAGGCTCTCCTTGCAGTCGCCCAGCACGGGCACGTCCACCTGGATGTTCTTGTTGATTTCAGAGCGGTCGATGTCGAGATGGATAATCTTCGCCTGCTTGGCATAGGTAGAGGGAAGGCCCGTCACCCGGTCGCTGAAACGCATCCCGATGGCGACGAGCACGTCGCACTCCTGGGTTTTCATGTTCGTGCAATAGTTGCCGTGCATGCCGAGCATGCCCATGTCCAGGGGATGGTCGGTGGGCAAGGCCGACAGGCCGAGCAGCGTGCGGCCGGCGGGAATGTCGGCCTTCTCCAGGAAGTCGAGCAGTTCCTGCTGTGCGCCGCCGAGCTCCACGCCCTGCCCCACGAGCGCGAAAGGCTTCTTCGAGGCGTTGATTAGGTCGGCGGCCTCCTGGAGCTTCGCCTTGTCGAGCTTCGGATAAGGCTCATAGGAGCGCACATGGTCCACCCTCAGTGGTTCCCACTTGCACTTGTTGGTCTGCGCGTTTTTGGGGAAATCGAGCACCACGGGCCCCGGCCTTCCGCTCCGGGCGATGTAGAACGCGCGGCTCACGGCCCACGCCACGTCCTCGGGCCGGCGGATTTGGTAGGCCCACTTCGTGATGGGCTGGGCCACACCCACGAGGTCGACCTCCTGGAAAGCGTCGGTGCCCAGTGCGCCAATGCCCACCTGCCCGGCGATGACGACAATCGGCGTGGAGTCCATCATGGCGTCGGCCACGCCCGTGAGCGTATTCGTAGCGCCCGGCCCCGACGTCACCAGGGCCACACCCACTTCGCCGCTCACGCGGGCATATCCCTCGGCAGCATGCGTGGCAGCCTGCTCGTGGCGCACCAAGACATGGTCGAACCATGCGTCCTTGCCACGCGTGCGGTCGTAGAGGGCATCGTAGACCGGCATGATTGCACCGCCGGGATACCCAAAAATCGTATGTACATTCTCCGTATACAGGGCACGCATCAAGATTTCCGCACCCGTGCAGACATCGCCGATGCGCACGCCGCCCCATCCTCTGATATTGTCTTCAGCCATCTTGTCTCAGTTCTTCTTAGTCTATCACTCTCACGCCGCCCTTGTCGGCACTCGACACGCTCTGCGCATAAGCCCGGAGCGCCTTGCTCACCACGCGGTTACGCTTGAGCGGCTGCTGGGGACGCGCCTGAAGTTCCTCATCGCTCAACTTCACATTGATGCTTCGCGAGGGTATGTCAATCACGATGATGTCGCCATCCTTGATTTTCCCGATGTTTCCGCCGGCGGCAGCCTCGGGCGAGATGTGGCCAATGCTCAGTCCCGAGGTTCCTCCCGAGAACCGCCCGTCGGTAATCAGGGCACACTCCTTGCCCAGGTGGCGGCTCTTGATATAAGACGTGGGATAGAGCATCTCCTGCATTCCGGGGCCGCCCTTGGGTCCCTCGTGGGTGATGACGACACAATCGCCGCTGTTCACGCGGCCGCCCAGGATGCCGTCGCAGGCGTCTTCC
>CAZVWX010000209.1:0-4001 GCA_964631105.1 uncultured Prevotella sp.
GCGTTGTACTGGTAGGGCGAGACGATGGGGGCCTTGATGAGCGAGAGGAACGTGGGCGAGGTGACCGTCGACGCCGTGAGGTCGGCCGGAATGCCGTCGTCGAAGATGTCGTTGGTGGTCCTGGAGATGGAGATGTCGAACTTCGTCTTCAGGTTCCAGAGGATGTTGATGTCGGTGTTGAAGCGCACGTTGATGCGGTTGAAGGAGTTCTTCTTGGCCGTGTAGTCGGCGTCCTGGTATCCCACGGAGAGGTTGTACATGCCGATGTCGTCGCCGCCCTGCACGTTGATGCTGTAGTTGGACGTCATGGCCGACTTGTAGACGTAGTCGGTCCAGTCGGTGTTGTTGTGGTACGTGCGGTAGTAGTAGTTGGCGGGGTCGTCGTTGAGGAAGCGGAAGTCGATGGGCGTCTTCAGCTGCGTGTTGGCGGCCACGGTGCCGAGCATCTCGCTGGCGTAGTTGCGGTAGGCGTCGGAGCCCATCATCGTGGGCAGCTGGGGCACGAGGCTCACGCCGGCATAGATGTTGGCCTCGATGCGCGTGGCCATGGAGTGCCCGCGCTTGGTGGTGATGAGGATGACGCCGTTGGCTCCGCGCGCGCCGTAGAGGGCTGTGGCGTTCTTGAGCACCTGCACGCGGTCGATGTCCTCGGGCGAGATGTTGGCCAGGATGTTGTTGAACTGTCCCTCGTGGAGGCTCTCGCGCGAGAGCTGCATGTCCTGCTCGATGCCGTCGATGACGATGAGGGGCTGCGCGTTGGCGTTGAGCGAGCCGAAGCCGCGGACGAACATCGACGCGCCGTTGTCGGGCGAGCCGCTGCGGTTGGCGGTGAAGACGTCGGCCATGAGGTTCTGCTGCACCTCGTCGTCGATGACGGTGGTGTTGCCCTCGGCGGTGAAGCCGCTGGTGGCGGTGTAGGTGGTGCCCTCATCGTACATGGGGCGGAACTTGTCGCTCACCATGGCGATGCGTATGTCCTGCGTGGAGTCGCCGGCAATGACGCCCACCTGCTGGTCGAGGTACTGCGGCGAGTGTACGTAGAGCGACGTGGCGAAGACGGGCACCTTGATGGTGAACGTGCCGTCCTGCTTCGACATGCCGGTGTAGCGCTTGTTGCCGAGCATCTGCAGCTGGATGCCCGCCAGGGGCTTGCTGGTGGCCAAGTCGACGACCGTGCCGTGTAGGGTTACTGTCGGGTACTTGTCCGTGACGACCCGCTTGTGTTTCGGGCCGGCGATGTGCATGTCGTCGTCGTCCTGGGCATAGGCGGCGGCACTGACGCTGAGGACGCCGGCGCAGAGCAGCAGTCTGAGACTAAGCCTCTGCAATTTTTCTATCATAGTGCTCTTCATAATCAATGTGTTTTGCCAAGATAAATGTCATATTCCTGGGGGCGCATGATGATGCCGCCGATGTTGAGGTCGCGGGTGTACTTGGCCATGGCCGAGGCGCTGAAGACGCCGAAGTGGGTCTTGATCTTGATGTTCGGCGCCACGTCGTCGCCCAGGCCGTAGTAGCACACGGGGAAGGTGATGCGGCCCACGTAGACAGTGTCGACGCGCGTGGGGTCGTTCTCCACCTGCTGATTGAGCTTCTGCGAGGCCATGATGGTGCCGTTGGCGCGGCAGTAGCTCACCTCGAAGTCGAGCTGGTTGGGCCTGACGGTGGTGGTGGTGTCGGTCTTGTCGACATTGGGCGGCACGATGATGCAGTAGACCTCGTAGGTGGTCGACCGCATGCCGGGGAGCATGATGTCGAGCTGGGGCTTCGTGCGGGCCGAGGGGGCCTTGGCCGAGATGTAGGAGAAGCTGCTCTGCCCGGGCTGGAGGGTCACCTTGGAGGTGTCGATGTCCTCCAGGTTGACGCGCACGCGGTCGGCGGTGGCCGAGTTGGGCCAGACGTGGCCCACCTCGGTGCTGATTATTTCGGGCGAGTAGACGTCCCAGGAGTGGAAGGCCAGCGAGTCGGTCACGCGCACGACGCCGTTGCTCATCTCCTCCCTGTCGGCGGCGGCGAGCACCTCGCGCGGGTTGGGGAGGTAGATGTTGCGCGTGGAGGCGAGGGTGTCGGTGAAGGCCGCGCCGTTCTCAACCCAGCGGTTCAGGCGCGAGTTGTTGTTGAAGATGATGGACCGCGTGATGATGCGCTTGGCGATGGAGTCGGCATAGTAGGAGGCGTTCACCGTGACGGTCTGCGTGGGATAGGTGGACGAGCTGGTCGAGCCGGACACGTTCTGGTAGATGGTGGTGTTGATGTAGTTGTAGTTCGAGCGAATCTTGTTGTACATCTCGGTCCACGCCTTGTTGGTGGGGAAGAGCATGGTGTAGGAGCTGTCCTCGGCCGAGAGCTGTGCGTTGAGCTGCTGCTGGGCGAAGAGGTCGTTGGAGGTGACCATGACGGAGTCGATGTAGGTCTGTCGGCCGTCGACGACGGGGCCGAGGACCGAGTTCTCGGTGTCGAGGTAGCGGTGCTCGTAGTTCTTGAAGTAGGCGGCCAGCGAGTCGACGCCCTCGGCCTGGAAGAGGTACTCGTAGATGTTGGGGTGGTAGGCCACCTCGCCCTGCAGGGTGTGCATCACGCCGTTGATGCTGGGCAGGTTGGCCTCGGCCACGGCCACGTTGCCGAAGGTGTAGGAGCCGCTGCCCTTGAAGTCGTAGCTCTTCTCGTTGAGGGCCATGATGCGCTCGTCCACGTCGCCGGAGATGCGGTGGCTGTACTTGGCGATGTGGTTCTCGACGAACTGCTCCAGGAGCGTGGTGGAGTCGAGCTGCCCGAGGGCGGCGGCGTCGTAGGTGCCGTTCAGCGGGGCCCAGATGGTGTAGGAGTTGGGCTGGGCGAGCTCGTCGTCGAAGCCGGCCTTCTTCACCAGGGCTGCGAAGTCGGTGAGGTTCTCGTTGGCCGAGATGTTCTCCCACAGCGTCTTGTTGGCCGAGAGCGACGTGTCGAGCGGCTCATCGTTGTAGTCGTCGAAGTCGGAGCACGATGAGGCCGCCACCATCGAGGCGGCCATCATCATGATTCCCATATATCTTGTTGGTTTCATATCGTTGTTTGGGTTTACGTTTTTATGGGGGTTTAATACCAGTCCTCGCTGTACTGGTCGTTGTCGACAATGCTCACGGGGACGAACTCGACGAAGTCGAGCTGCCACTTCAGCTCCGGGTCGTCGTTGATGACGTTCTTGAAGCGGAACCAGAAGTCGTCGCCCTGGCGCACGCGCACCCTGCCGAGGACGCGGCGCAGCGTGACGGTGTTGTCGCCGCGGCAGTTGTGCGTCTTGTCGTCGTCGCCGTAGCCGTCCTCGCCGGGATGGCCGTTGAAGCTGTAGGGGCCGCGCATGTAGCCGCGGTTGTGCATGGCCTCGTCGGTGGCGATGCCGCGGTCGTCCTCGTCGTTGAAGTCGGTCCAGCCGATGCTCGGGTCGGTGGCGTCGATGCGCACGTCGAGGGGGATGCTCAGGGCCGTCATGCCCTGTGCGCTGGGCTTGGTGCCCCAGTAGAACTGCATCATGCCTCCGTGGCCCATGGGCGAGTAGAAGAGGCGGAACTCATAGAGCCCCGACGGCACTGGCGGCAGGCGCACGGCCAGGTCGTAGCTGGCGCCCCACCCTTGGAACGCGTCGGCCTGGTAGGCGCGGTAGTTGCCCTTGACGTTGTAGCGGAGCTCGGTGCCCTCGGTGTCGAACACCTTGACGTGGTCGAAGTAGTCGACGGGGAAGGCGATGCGCGCTCCCGAGCCGCCGCCGTTGAGGGCCGAGACCTCGGTCATCGACATGTAGCGGAAGCCGTTGCTGAGGAACTCGGGCAGGAAGGTGGTGGCCTCGAAGCGCATGCGCTCGTTGAGCACGCCGTTGGGCACGTTCTCATCGTAGACGAGCATGCTCTGTATGGGGTGTATGTAGCCGTTGTAGGCCTGGATGTCCTGCCGCGTGACGACGACGCCCTGCTGCTGGATGGGGTGCATGGCCGAGGAGCCGGTGGTGCCCACCTCGTCGGTGAGGG
>CAZVWX010000210.1:0-3983 GCA_964631105.1 uncultured Prevotella sp.
TCCATCACCAGGACCCGTGTTCCCATGTAGACCGCCTCGTCGATGCTGTGGGTCGCAGCGGCCCCGGGCTCAATGCGCTCCATCTTGACGAGCCTCCCCCGGCAGAGCAGGGCGAAGGCTGCGGCCTTGGAGCCCGACAGCGTCAGCTTGCCGGGCTCATAGCCCATCACCACGCCCTCGGCCTCAGCCTTGGGCAGCTTGAAGGTCCAGGTCTTGCCGTTCCACTGGAACGAGGCCTGTGCGCGGTCGTGTCCCGGAGTGATGAGGAACGTGCCCCGCCCCTGGTGCCCGGTGGCGAGGCGCGTGCCGTCGGCGAGTTGTCCGACGATGTCGACCCACTCGCCGTTCTGGTTGGTCACCTCGAAGGCCACCCGGCTCCTCACGCCCTCGACGAGGCTGCCTCCCTCGGGATAGAAGTCCACGTGCAAGGCGGGCTCGGGAGCCTTCATCAAGTCTTCCTTGGGGCGGTTCACGATGTACTTCCCGTCGTAGTCGCCCGCGTCGGCCGGCTTCTCATAGATGGGAACCACCCGGCTGTAGAGCCCGTCCCACTGGCGGAAGTAGTCGGCCGCCATCTGGTAGTTGTAGAACTTGCGCCGGTCGTTCTCCACATAGCGCCGGTGGCTCACGTTGAAGTTCAGATTCCACCGCGTGTAGGCCCTGAGCTCGTAGTAGCCGCTGTAGAGGCTGTCGTCGAGCACGAAGTCGCCGTGGGTGTAGCCGCGGTCGGACGCCACGAGGCGCTGCCGCTGCACCACGATGCCCTCGGGGCTGACGAGCTCGACATAGACAATCTTGCTGATGTCGGTGGGCTTCAAGTTGTCGCTCCGCAGCACAAAGGCCCTGTACCACAACGTGTCGCCCACATAGTAGCAGGTGTTGTCGGTGTGGATGTATATCTTCTCCTGCACTTGCGGATGGTCGCGCAACTCGGCCTCAAGACTGTCGATGGCGTCGGCCCGCGAGGCCGCGGGCCACATCAGGAGTGCGGCCAGAAGGGAAAGGATGGAAATACGTCGCATGATGGAATCTTCGTTCAAGTGTTGTTGCTGTTTCTCAGGAAGGGCGCTGCCCCGTGGAAGTCGCTCCACGGGGCACGCTCTGCCTCAGAGTGATGTGGCCAGGCGCAGCTTTTGCGCCTTGAGTCCGGGCGCCGAGACCCGCAGCACCACATTGCCGGCCTTCTGCCCGGCCCGCAGGATGACAAGGGCCGAGCCGTTGAAGAGCTTGCGCTGGTTGCCCACGAAGGACTCGTTGCTGGTGATGTCGCCATTGTCGAGCGCCACGATGCGCGCGTCGCCCTCCACCTCGAAGGTGAGCAGCTGGTTGGCGGCGTAGACGCGCCGTCCCTTGCTGTCGACAGCCTTCACGCGCACGTGCATCAGGTCGGTGCCGTCGGCCTTCCAGGTCTCCACATCGGGCGTCAGGGTGAGCTTCGTGGCCTCGCCCGTGGTTTCCAGACGGTGGCGGGCCACGGCCTTGCCGCCCTTGTAGGCCACGGCCTCCACGTAGCCGCGCTCATAGGGCACGTCAGTCCACTTCATCCGGTCGCGGTGGTCGGGGTCAGAGGCGTTCTCGCGCACGCCGATGCTCTTGCCGTTGACCAGCAGTTCCACCTTGTCGGCGTTGGTATAAGTCCACAAGGTGACGCGCTCGCCGTCGCGGCGGTTCCAGTTCTCGCTCATCAGATCGGTGCCCACCTTGACGTTGTTCCACTCCTTGCCGTTCGACTCCCGGTCGACGATGCCGATGTGCACCACGGGCTCCTCGGGCTTGAACATCGAACGCAGCAGCCAGGCGATGGGCTTGGGCTGGAGCGAGATGTCGAACGAGCCCTGTGCCCATCCCTTGGCGGGCCACCCCTGGCTCTCGCCGAGATAGTCGATTTGCCCCCAGTAGGCCAGTCCGATGACCCTGTCGAGGTTCATGCCGAAGAAGTTCGGCCCCATGCCGACGGTGTTGGCCTCGCTCTGATAGAACGTCATCCAGGGGAATCGCCTCCCGTCGCCGTCGAAATACATGTAGCGGTAGTTGTAGGACTGCACGTCGGTAATCATGGCGAGGTCGCAGGGCAGCGAGTCGGTCTGCCAGTTGCGGAAGCGCGGATGCATGGCGACGGTCACCTTGCGGGTGTCGTCGTAGCGTTTCAGCACGGGATACATCATGCGGTAGGGGGTGACGCCCCAGTCGGCGAACGGCAGCTCGGCCATTTGCTGGAGCTCGTTGCCCAGGCTCCACATCACCACCGAGGGATGGTTGCGGTCGCGTTTCACCCATTCGGGCAGGTCGCTGGGCCACGTCGCAGTCCAGTCTTTGCGCCCGCCGGCATACTGCTTGGTCCATTTGTCGTAGAGCTCGTCGACGACAAGGATGCCCATCTCGTCGCACAAGTCGAGGAAGCTCACGCTGTAGGGGTTGTGCGAGGTGCGTATGTGGTTGAACCCGAAGTCCTTCAGCAGCTCCAACCGCTTGCGCATGGCCCGCGGGTAGGCCGCGGCTCCCAGGGCTCCCAGCGAGTGGTGGTTGGCATTGCCCCGCAGGAGCACCTTCTTGCCGTTGAGCTTCAGGCCGAACGAGGGGCCTATCTCCACGGTGCGCACGCCGAAGCGCGTCGTGGCCTGGTCGACGGCCCGCCCGCTGGCGTCGAAGAGCGTGACCTCGGCCGTGTAGAGGTAAGGCTCCTCGCAACTCCACAAATGGGGCTGGTCGATGGTGAAAGAGTCGAGGCGAATCTCGTTGAGGCGCGCCCTGCGGTTGAAGGAATAGTCCTTCTTTTGTGCGAACACCTCGCGCCCTTGGGCGTCGAGGACGCGCTGCAGCAGCGTCACCTTGTTGTTCCGGGTGTAGTTGGCCACCTCGGCCTGCACCTTCACCACCCTGTTGCCCACGGTCTTCACGTAGAGGGGGTGGCGCGCAAGGTAGAGCTGTGGGTTGGTGACGACGATGTGCACGTCGCGGAAGATGCCCCCTCCGGTGTACCACCGCGAGGTGTTCACCCCCGACGTGCTGGCACATACGTCGATGACGTTGTCCTCGCCATAGCGCAGGCTCTTGGTCAGGTCAATCTCGAAGCCTACGTAGCCATAGTCGGTTCCACCGACGCGCTGCCCGTTCAGATAGACGTCGGCCACATAGAGGATGCCCTCGAAGTCGATGAGCACCCGCTTGCCCTTGAGCGAGTCGGGGGCATGGAACACCTTCCGGTACCATCCGGTGTTCATCTCCTTGAATCCCCGTGCCGAGAGGCGGCTGGCCGTGTTGGCGGCATCGTTCCTGCTGTCGGCCTTCTCGCCGCTGGCCGGAGCCGTCCAGGGTTCTTCCGTCTGGAAGTCGTGGGGCACGTCGATGGTGTGCCAGTCGGTGATTTGCCCGAGGCTTCCGATGTCGGCCTTGCCCAAATGGAACTGCCATCCGAAGTTGAAGTTGACCACCTGCCTGTCGGAGGCCCGCATGCCGGTGGCGACAAGCAGGAAAAGGGATAGGAAGAGGATTTTTCTCATCATGATTTGTTTGGGTTATTCGTTGTTAAGTTGTTGGTTTGTCATCGTCTGCCGCGCTCCTCACTGCACCTTCAGCTCCGCGAAGGCCACGAGCCTGTCGGTGCGCTCGCCCACGCCCCGGTAGTAGACCAGGGCCTCGTAGTGGTTGCGCGTCTGGTAGAAATCGCCCTCGCTGGGCACGGGCGACATCACTCCGCGTACGTCGGGTGTGAGATAGGTGTAGCTGTAGTAGCCCTGCTTGAGCATCACGGCCAGGTTGTAGGCCTGCTCCCGGTCGTCCCACTGCATCTCGTAGCGGGGCAGGAAGCGGTCGAGGGTCCACGCGCCGTTCAGATAGACGGGCGTGTCCAGGCGTGGCGACTTCAGTGTGAAGTGCGCCTGCAGATAGTCCGACTGCGTGTCGTTGTCCACGTTGTCGCTGTTGCGGATGTAGAAGCTGCCGTTGGCACTCTCGTCGTAGACGTAGTTGGGGCGCGGCTCGTC
>CAZVWX010000211.1:0-3929 GCA_964631105.1 uncultured Prevotella sp.
GGCCTCCAGGTTCTTCTTGAAGTCGTATTCGCGGGCCTCGCGGTTCAGGTTGAGCAAGTCGTAGAACTGCTCCACGTAGAGCTGGTAGTTGTGCCAAGTCTCGGTGGACTTCTCTGGCGGAACGGGACCTATTTCCTTCCACTGCTGCTGCAAGGCCTTGAAATCGTTGAACGACTTGTTGGCCTCATCGGGCGATGTGGCCATGGCCTTCACCTTCTCGATGATTTCGAGCCGCTTCTTCAGGTTCTCCTCACGCTCCTCCTGCTGCTGCAAGAAGGCTTTGGCGCGCTTTTCCTTCACCACCTGCATCTCGGCCTTGAACTCCTCCTCGTCCTCATCGGGCAGCACCTGATACTTCTCGGGGGCTCCCCCGGCGTCGATATAAGCCTTCATGTCGGCGTCACGCTCGGCCAGGTGCAGCTTATAGAACGATGTCTTCAAGTGTTCCACCTCGTCCTTGCGGGGTGTCTCGTCGCCGTGGGCAATCTCGCGGATGCGTTCCAGGATTTCCTTCTTCGACGTGTACACTTTCTTCGCAGGGGCCTCGGCAGCCGCGTTCTCCCCATCCGCAGGCTTCTCCGGAGCCTTCTCAGAATCATCAGAAGGCTTCTCGGAATCATCCGAGGGCTCGTCAGATGCCTTCTCTGAATCTTTCGAGGGATTTTCTGAATCATCCGAAGGCTCATCCGAGAGCTTTTCCGGCTCTTCCGGAGCCTTCTCTGAATCATCAGAGGGTTCGTCCGAGGGATTTTCTGAATCTTCCGAAGCCTTTTCAGAATCATCCGAGGGCTCGTCCGAAACCTCTTCAGATTTCTCCGAAGCCTCTTCAGAATCTTCCGATGCCTTCTCGGAATCCTCCGAAGGCTCATCCGAGGGATTCTCCGGCTCCTCCGAGAGCTTTTCTTCAGCTGCCGGTGCCGGCTCGGAAGGCTCGGCGGGCTCGGGCTCGGGGCTTGAAGCCGGGGTCTGCTCCTCTGAAGCCGGAGCCTGCTCCTCTGAATCCGGGGCCTGCTCCTGAGTTTCCTGGTTTTCTACTTCTGCAGATTCGGGGGTCTGCGCCTTTTCTACAGTTTTCCCCTCTTCCTGGGGATTCACTTGAGAGTCCATCATTTCACTCTTTTAAGTTTATGATTCGGTTTCCAACACTGTCGTAATTGCCCTGTTCCGCAATGGGAACAAAACAATACTTAGAAAGTGCAAACTTAATGAAAATTTTCGTAAATGCCACACTTTTTGCGGTTTTTTTATTCCTTTTTCTTTCTTCCCGTGCCGATTGGGGCTTTTTCGCCCTCAATCGGCAGCCGCCATGAGCCTTACGGCCTCACCGCACAGGCTTGGAAAAACGAAAAGGGGAAACAAGTGTGCACTTTTCTTGGACTTTTCAAAGGAAATGACTACCTTTGCACTATCACCTTATTATATAAGGGGAGACACATGGAGACATGTGCCCAACCATTCAATACGGACAAATCAACATGGACTTAGCCGAAAGGTTTATCAATTACACACGGTTCGACACGCAGTCGGACGAAGAATCACAGACCGTTCCCAGCACGGCAAAGCAGCTCGACTTTGCCAAGTACCTGAAAGAAGAGCTCGAGGACGAGGGCCTCAAGGACGTGGAGATGGACTCCATGGGCTACATCTACGCCACACTGAAAGGGAACACCCGGAAGAAGACGCCCACAATTGGATTCATCTCGCACTACGACACCAGCCCCGACGCCAGCGGGAAAAACATCAAGGCACGCATCGTGAGAAACTACGACGGGGGCGACATCGAGCTTTCGCCGGGCATCGTGTCGTCGCCGGAACGCTTTCCCGAACTGCGGCAGCACACCGGCGAAGACCTCATCGTGACCGACGGCACCACGCTGCTCGGCGCCGACGACAAGGCCGGCGTGGCCGAAATCGTGCAGGCCATGTGCTACCTGCGCGACCACGACGACATCGAGCACGGCGACATCCGCATCGCTTTCAATCCTGATGAGGAAATCGGATGCGGCGCCCACCACTTCGATGTGGAGAAATTCGGCTGCGACTGGGCCTACACCATGGACGGCGGCGACCTGGGCGACCTGGAATACGAGAACTTCAACGCCGCCGGAGCCAAAATCCACATCAAGGGGATAAGCGTACATCCGGGCTACGCCAAAGGCAAAATGGTGAACGCGAGCCGCCTGGCCGTGGAGTTCCAGAACATGATGCCCGCCGGAGAAACGCCGGAATCGACCGAGGGCTACCAGGGATTCTTCCATCTGACAGGCATCAAGAGCACCGTGGGCGAAGCCACGCTGAGCTACATCATCCGCGACCACGACCGGGACAAGTTTGAGAAGCGCAAGGACTTCATGCGCGACTGCGTGAAGAAGATGAACGAGAAATACGGCGAGGGCACCGTCAGGGCCGATATCGAAGACCAATACTACAACATGAAGGAGCGCATAGACCCCAACATGCACGTCATCGACATCGTGCTCCGCGCCATGCAGCGGGCCGGGGTGCCTCCCCGCGTGGAGCCCATCCGTGGCGGCACCGACGGCGCACAACTGAGCTTCCGCGGCCTGCCCTGCCCCAACATCTTTGCCGGAGGCGTGAACTATCACGGCCCCTACGAGTTTGTCAGCATCCAGGTGATGGAGAAGGCCGTGCAGACCATCATCGAGATTTGCAAGATTACGGCCGACTACGAGAGCTGACGCATGGCGTGGCGAGCGGCGCCACACCACCGCGGCACCACGCGGCACGCCTCGCCCCCTCACTCGCCGTCACGGCGCGCCTCGCCACCTCACTCGCCGCCCTGCTGCTCGCCCGGAAGGGGCCAGTTGGGCGACGGGTGGTGCATCTTGCGCATCTCGCGGTCGAACCATTCCACCTTGTCGGGATGCGTTGCGGCCAGATTGTGCTGCTCCTGCGGGTCGTCCTTGATGTTGTAAAGCTCCAACGGACGGCCAGCCTTCACCGTCACGGCCTTCCAGTCGCCCAGTCGCGCGGCCCGCTGCTTGCCGGGGAACTCCCAATAAAGCAGGCGGTGGGCGGTGTCGAGCGACTGCCCATAGAACAGCGGCAGGATGTTGATGCCGTCGATGTCGCGGGGCAACGCGCCCTCGCTGCCGGTGAGCCACGCCAAGGTGGGCATGAAGTCGGGGAAGTAGACGACGTTGTCGACCGTGCCCACAGGCACCCGGCCCGGCTGGCAGACGATGAGCGGCACCTTGATGCCGCCCTCGTAGAGTTGCCCCTTGTGCCCCTTCAGTCCGCCGTCGCTGCCGAGCTCCTTGCGCGGCGCCATCACCGCCGCGCCATTGTCGCTGGCAAAGATGACGAGCGTGTTGTCGGCCAGGCCGAGCTGTCGCACCGCCCCGAGCAGCCGCCCGATGTTGTAGTCCATGTGGGTGACCAGCGAGGCATAGCGCCGCGTGTCGTTAGTCCAGTTGTCCTCGTCGTCATACCACGACGTGTCGTCGATGTGGTAAGGCTCGTGCGGCGCGTCGTAAGCCAGGAACAAGAAGAAGGGATGGTCCTTCTCGCGCGTGACGAAGGCGATGGCGTCGTCGGTGGAGAGCTCCGTGTTGTGCCTCACATGGGCATCGTGGGCGTTCTCGGCAATGCTGACACGCGAGTCGCCGTGGAACCGGTAGTCGGGATAATAATAATAGGTGCCATTGCTGACGGGCGTGGAGATGGTCCATCCATAGAACTCGTCGAAGCCCCGATGGTTGGGCGACGCTCCCGGGTCGTAGCCGTCGAGGTGCCACTTGTTGACCAGGCACGAGCGGTAGCCCGCCGTCCCGAGCACGGTGGCAATGGTGGTGTCGGTTGGCAAGAGGCTCACCCGCCGGTTGTAGGTGGTGTCGCCGCGGGCGTTGATTTTGACTCCCCGCCGTCCGCCCACGGGGCACTGGTTGTCGCGGATGCGCGACTTCCCC
>CAZVWX010000212.1:0-3897 GCA_964631105.1 uncultured Prevotella sp.
GTCTATGTGGTCAGCAACGGCGACGAGGTGGAGCTCCTGCTCAATGGCAAGAGCCTCGGGCGCGGACGCCAGCAGTACCGCTACCTCTTCACCTTCGACCAGGTGCCCTTCGCCCCCGGCAGGCTCGAGGCCGTGAGCTATCGCGACGGCCGCGAGGTGAGCCGCTATGCCGTGGAGACGGCCGGCGAGCCCGACCATCTGAAGGTGTCGGCCATCGAGAATCCCGAGGGATTCAAGGCCGACGGGGCCGACATGGCCCTGGTGCAGTTTGAGGTGGTCGACAAGCAGGGCCGCCGCTGCCCGCTCGACAACCGCATGGTCTCCTTCCGCCTCGACGGCCCCGGCGAGTGGCTGGGCGGCCTGGCACGCCCGCAGGGCGCCGTCAACGGAGCCGCTACGGCCACGGCCGCGAACGCCAGCAACGGCCGGAGCGGAATGCTCGACGGCCCGCAGAGCGTGTCCACCTTCGACAACTACATCCGCCACACGTCGCTGCCCGTGGAGTGCGGCGTCAACCGTGTGCTCGTGCGCAGCACCTCGCAGCCGGGCGACATCCGCCTCACCGTGAGCGCCGAGGGGCTGCAGCCCGTGACCTGCACCCTGCGCACCGAGCCCGTGGCCGTGTCGGGCGGGCTGAGCTCGTACCTTCCCGCCCTCTCGCTCAAGGGGCGCCTCGACCGGGGCGAGACGCCTGCCACGCCCTCCTACGAGGACCACTTCGTCTCGGCACGCGTGAAGGAGGTCGCGGCCGGAAGCCACCAGGCCGACGCCGGGAAGAGCTTCGACGACAACGAGGCGTCGCAATGGCAGAACGACGGCGAGCGCGACAATGCCTGGATTACCTATACCTTCGACCGCAAGATGCAGATTGACGAGATTGCCATCAAGCTCACGGGCTGGCGCAGCAAGATGTATCCGCTGGCCGTCTACGAGGGAAAGAAGAAGGTGTGGGAGGGCCTCACCTACGCCACACTGGGCTATGTCCACATTGCCATTCCCAAGCCGGTGAAGTCGGACCGGCTCACCATCAAGATGCTGGGCCCCTCGCAGGACAGCGGCAAGTTCGGGCGTGTGAAGGAGCTCGCGGGAGGCGCCACGGGCGAGCTCGACCGCTTTGTCACCGCCAAGGGCAAGACCGAGCTCCGCATCGTAGAGGTCGACTTCCTGCAAAAGCGCTAGGGGCGGCAGCCCCCGCCGGCCGCACGGGGGGGTGACTATATATAATAAGGTGTAAGCGGATGCGGCCCGTGGGGGCTTGAAAATGAAAGGATGGGCACATGCTTTTATTTTTAAGCCCCCAAAATTTTGCTTTCTCTTTGTTTTCCATTATCTTTGCAATTGCATACGAATACGACATGAACAAAAGCAAATCTACCCAACAAACCATGAAGAAAGCTTTTCTTTCGCTGATTCTCCTGCTGAGTGCGGCCACCGCCCTGGCCCAGACGGCACGCCGGTTTCAGTGGAGCAACTCCGACGACGGCCAGTCCGTCGTCTACGCCTATCTGCCCGCCCCCGACAAGGCCACGGGGCGCGCCGTGGTCGACTGCCCCGGCGGGGGCTACAGCCATCTGTCGATGGAGAACGAGGGCCGCCAGTGGGCCGATTATTTCAACCGCCAGGGCATTGCCTACTTCGTCTTGCAATACCGCATGCCCCACGGCGACCGCAACATCCCCCTCGGCGACGCCTGCCGCGCGATGCGCACCGTGCGCGATTCGGCCGCGGCCTGGCACGTCAATCCCTACGATGTGGGCATCATGGGCTTCTCGGCTGGCGGCCATCTGGCCTCGGCGGTGAGCACCCATGCCGATTGGAGCGTGCGCCCCGACTTCTCCATATTGTTCTATCCCGTCGTCTCCATGGCTGAGCGCGACACCCACAGGGGCAGCGTCGTCAACTTCCTTGGCGAGGGGCGGGCCGACAAGGCCCTGGTGAAGGAATGGAGCAACTTCAACGCCGTGCGGCGCCACCTTACGCCGCGTGCCATCGTGCTGCTGGCCAACGACGACCGGGTCGTGCCTCCCGTGACCAACGGCGTGGCCTACTACAGCGCCATGCGCCGCGCCGGCAACGAGTGCGCCCTGTGCGTCTATCCCACGGGCGGCCACGGCTTCGGGTTCAAGAAGCAATGGAAGTTCCACGACACCATGCTGGCCGACCTCACCGCGTGGCTTTCCAGCTTCGAGGCGCCGCGGGCCGACGCCGTCCGCGTGGCCTGCATCGGCAACAGCATCACCGACGGCATGGGCATCGACATGGCTGGCGCACTGGGCTATCCCGCCCAGCTGCAGCAGCGGCTTGGCTCCGCCTACCAGGTGCGCAACTTCGGCGTGTCGTCGCGCACGTTGCTCAACCGGGGCGACTATCCCTATATGAAGGAGGAGGCCTGGCACGACGCGCTGGCCTTCAATCCCGACATTGCCATCGTGAAGCTGGGCACCAACGACAGCAAGCCTTACAACTGGGCCCACAAGGATGAGTTCATGGACGACTACAAGCAGCTCATCGACAGTCTGAAGGCGCTGCCCGCCAAGCCCGCCATCTACATCTGCACGCCCATTCCCGGCGACCATGAGTCGTGGGGCATCACCGACAAGGTCATCACCGAAGAGATTATCCCCCTCATCCGGAAGGTGGCCAAGAAGAACAAGGTGAACCTGATTGACCTGCACACGCTCTTCAAGCCCGACGGGCAGATGCAGGGCGACAACGTGCACCCCAACGAGAAGGGCGCGCGCCAGATGGCCGACATTATCAGCAACGCTATCAAACCCGAAGAGAAATGAGCCGTAACCATCATTCCCGCAATTGCCTCCGTGGCTTGTCCCTGCTTTTCGTCATGCTCTTCCTGCCGCTTGTGGGCCGCGCGGCCACTTACGACGTGCGCTCGTTCGGTGCCAGGGGCGACGGCTCCACCCTCGACAGTCCTGCCTTCAACGCCGCCATCGAGAAGGCGGCGGCCGAGGGCGGCGGGCGTGTCGTGGTGCCGGCGGGGCAATACCTTTGCGGCAGCATCCGGCTGAAGAGCAACATCGAGCTTTGCATCGAGGCCGGGGCCACCATCGTCGCCACGGACGACAAGGCGGCCTACGACCCCAGCGAGGAGTTCGGCTTCCCCGAGTACCAGGACGGCGGCCACACCTACTTCCACAACTCGCTCATCTGGGCCGACGGGCAGGAGAACGTGGCCATCACCGGGCGGGGGCGCATCGACGGCAAGGGCCTCACCCGCAAGGACACCGAGCGGGGCGGCCACGTGCAGGGCGGCAGCATCGGCATGGGCGACAAGGCCATTGCCCTGAAGCAGTGCCGCAACATCTTGATTCGTGACATCACCATCTTCCGCGGGGGCCACTTCGCCATCATCGTCACGGGATGCGAGCGGGGAGCCATCGACAACGTCACCATCGACACCAACCGCGACGGCATCGACATCGACGCGTGCAAGTATCTCACCGTGTCGAACTGCAAAATCAACACGCCGCGCGACGACGCACTCGTGCTCAAGGCCAGCTATGCGCTGAAGCGGCCCGTGGCCTGCGAGCACATCGCCATCACCAACTGCATGGTTACGGGCTTCAAGGACGGCACGTTCCTCTCGGGCGAGTATGTGCCGGAACCCGTCAACTGGGTGTGCGGGCGCATCAAGCTCGGCACCGAGAGCAACGGCGGCTACCGCAACATCAGCATTTCCAATTGCACGATGATGTACAGCAGCGGCCTGGCCTTCGAGGAGGTGGACCAGGGGCGCATGGAGAACATTGTGGTCAGCAACATCACCATGAACCACGTCCACCATTATCCCATCTACATCACCACTGGATGCCGCAACCGCGGGCCAAAGGACGTGGAGCAGCCATCTTATGGCGGCGACATCAGCTTGAGCAACATCGT
>CAZVWX010000213.1:0-3891 GCA_964631105.1 uncultured Prevotella sp.
GACGACCACCACCTCCGGGCGGTCGGACACGTCGGGATAGGTGGTGCGCGTGTAGGCTTCGTCGGCGGGGTATTCGTTGATGTAGGCGCGCACCTTCAGGTTGACGTAGATGGTGCGCTGCCGGGCGTCGACCGACTTGCGCAGCACGCGGACGCCGCAGAGCGTGCGCACGTCGAATCCCTTCTCGCGGGCCAGGTATTGCTTGATGCTCTCCTCGCTGAAGGCCACCTGCGGCAGCACGCGTAACTGGTATTCTTCTATCATCTTGTTTTCCGGAATGCGACCGGGCTCAGCGGAGCCACCGGTTCATGAAGTCGAGTATGTCTTTCTGGTTGTGCAGGTTGCACTCGTGGGGCTGGTCTTCGAGCCGGGTCACCAGCCGGTCGCCGGCCTGCTGGCTCTGCCACACCTCGTGCATTTCGGCGTAAGCCTTCTCCACGCCGGGAATCTTGAAGAGCTTGTCTTGCCTGCCGTTGACGAAGAGCATGGCCTTCGGGGCGGCGATGGAGGCAATGTCGGGATAGTCCATCCAGTTGCGCAGGGCGGGTATGCAGTTGGCGAAGCCCCCGTTCTCGCGCCGTCCGTAGCGGGTGGTGAGCTGCGCGTCGGTGGTCGTCATCCAGCAGATGGCGGCCCCCGCCTTCACCTTGTCGGTCAGGGCCATGAGCATCCACGCCCGGTAGGCCCCCATGGAGCACCCGGCGCAGCCCACGCGCGTGCTGTCGACGCAGGGCAGCGAGGCGAGGAAGTCGGTCGACACCACGTCGTCGTGGTGCATGTAGGCGCAGAGATCCTGGCCGAGCATCATCATGTTGCCGGCGATGATGTCATATTTGTTGCGGTCGCTGCCCTCCTTCCGGCCCCGCTCGCCCCACAGCGGGGCGTCGATGGAGAAGACCACGTAGCCCGCCCGGGCCAGGTAGTCGCCGAGATACTGGTTCTCGTAGAGCCCCTTGGCCCACTTGTCGGCGTCGGCCAGCACGGCTGAGTCGGCCCCCAGCGGATTTTCGGCCGACCGCAGGATGGGCCTGACCATCTTCTCCTTGCCGATGAAGAAGTGGCCGCCGTGGTCGTGGAGCAGGTTCACGGCCGGCTTGCGGCCCTTGCCGTCGGGGATGAGCAGGTAGGCCTTGACGCGGTACCACCGGCTCAGGTTGAAGGCGATGAGCTGTGCCTCGTAGCCCTTGCGCCGCTCGCGGGCCAGCACCTCCATGTCCCACCGCGCGGGGCGTGGCGGCAGCGTGCCCATGCACTCCACCACCTTTTGCCTTGCGGCCGCCCGCCATTGGGCGAAGTCCATGTTGTCGCGGCAGTTGCGGTAGGCCAGGGGATAGGTGAGCGACTGCTGGATGGAGTCGATGTAGACGGGGATGTCCATGTAGTACTCATATTCGCCGCGCCGCTGGGCCTGTGCCCCCACGGCGGCGAAGAGTGCGAGTGCGAGCATAATGCGTGCGGCCCGCCGGACGGGGGTGGGGTGGGGGCGGCATGGTTGTTGAGTGATGGATGTCTGGGTGTTGTAGGATGTTCGGTTCATTTTCGTTTCTTCAGTCGCAGTTTGGGAATCTTTATCTTTTGTCCTTCCTTGATGGGGCCTTTGCCGTTCAGCGCCTCCACATAGCACTCCATGCCCGGGCCGAGCTGGCTTTTGCTGATGCCGGCCAGGCTCTGTCCCTTGCGGGCCGTCACCACGCGGTCGACCCCCACGATGCGGTAGGCCCCCGTGCGGACGCGCGGGTCGCGGTTGTAGCGTGCCTCGTCGGCCTCCGTGGGTGTGGCGGCCTTCTCTTGTTCCGCGGGTGCAGGCGTGTGCGTGGCGGACGGCTCGTCCTGGCGTTGCTTGTCCTTGGTGGGGGCGGGCGTCGGGTTGGCTTCAGCCTTGCCGGACGCCGGCTCTTGCGGGGCCGTGAGGGCCGCCGAGTCCTTCTCAGCCGGTTGGGGCGGCGTGGCGGCGGCCTCCTTCCGTGGCAGAGTCTTGCCGCGCGGGTGCGTCAGGGCTTTGTCGCGCTGGTCCTGCCGCGCCACAAGTTGTGCCAGCTGGTCGCGCTCGGCCGTGACGCGCCCGTAGGAATAGGCCAGCAGACCGATGCCGGCAAAGAGCACGACGGCCAGCAAGCCTCCCAACCATAGCGATGCTTTCGCGACCACGACGTGGCGGCGGTCCACCTTGGGCTTGCCGCCCTCGTCGTCGGCTTGCCGCTCGCGTGGCTGCCGCGTGGGCAGGGGCTTCTCCTCGTCGAAGGCCTGCTCCATCAGGGTCTTCCGCTGTGCGGGAGGGGCGGCGGGGACATTGGGGTTATTGGGGTTATTGGGCTCAATGGGCTCAATGGGGTTATTGGGGTTATCGGGGTTATTAGGCTCAATGGGCTCAATGGGGTTATTGTGCTTATTGGGCTCAATGGGCTCAATGGGCTTATTGGGCTTATTGGGCTTATTGGGCTCAATGGGTTCATTGGGGTTATCCGCTTCTTGGGGCTCCTTCGTTTCCTCAGGTTCCTCCGCTTCGGGTATCGACGAGAAGTCGACACCATCGTTGAGCTCCACCGTCTCGAACTCGGAAAAAGGCTTGTTGACCAGGTCGCGCAGGACGGGGTCGGGCGTGAAGGTGATTTTGTCGCGTGCCTCGATGGTGATGCGCTCGCCCGTGGTTACGTTGATGCTTTCCCGATCCCTGACGTTGGTGAGCTTGAACGTGCCCAGCCCCTTCACCTTGACCAGCCTGTCGCGGTGGAGCTGGCTGTTGATGACGTCGAACATGATGCGGACGAAACGGTCGGCATCGGTCTGCGGGAGGTGGTTCTTGGAAACGAGCAGTTCCGCAAGTTCGCTGATCTTACTCATTTTCGCCCCCTCCATTCTTCAGTTTCTCCTTGACCGAGGCCACGGGCCGGAATCCCAGCACGAGTTTCGGCGGGACAAGCATGCGCTTCCTCGTTGTCGGGTTCACGACAATGCGTTCCAGGTGCTTCTTCACCTCGAAGGTTCCGAATCCGGGAATCAGCACCGCGCCCTCGTCCTCCAGCTTGCGTGCCATGGCGTCGGTCACGCCGCGCACGAGGCGTTGGGTGTCGGCCTGGGTGTAGCCGGTGCGCAATGATAGTTCGGTTATAAATTCCTTGTTGTTCATACTGCTGAGCCGTAAAGGTCAAACTCTTCGCTGTCGTTGATTCTCACATTGTAGAAACGTCCCACGCGCAGCGGCTTTTCGCTGGCGGGAATCAGTACTTCGGGGTCGACGTCGGGCGAGCTGAACTCCGTCCGGCCGATGTAGTAGCCGCCCTCCTTGCGGTCGACGACGACCTTGAGCGTCTGTCCTACTCTTGAAGCCTCTATCTCGGCGCTGATGTCCTGCTGCAAGGCCATGAGGCGGTCGAGGCGTTGCTGCTTCACCTCGGGCGGCACGTCGTCGGCGTAGTGGGCCGCGCTGTAGGTTCCCTCCTCCTCGGAGTAGGCGAAGGCCCCCATGCGCTCGAAGCGCTGCTCGCGCACGAACTGCATCAGTTCGTCGAAGTCGGCTTCCGTCTCCCCGGGGAATCCCACCATCAGGGTGGTGCGGAGGCAGATGCCGGGCACGCGGGCGCGTATGGTTTTGAGCAGGTCGAGGGTCTCTTGGCGCGTCACGTGGCGTTGCATGCGCTGCAGCACGTGGTCGCTGATGTGCTGCAGGGCAATGTCGAGATAGCGGCACACGTTGGGCTTGTCGCGCATCACGTCGAGGAGCTCTGTCGGGAACTGGTTGGGGTAGGCATAGTGCAGGCGTATCCACTGCACGCCCGGTATGTCGGCGATGTCGGCGACGAGCTGTGCGATGTGGTGCTTCCCGTCGATGTCGACGCCGTAGTAGGTGAGCTCCTGCGCGATGATTTGCAATTCCTTGACGCCGTGGGCCGC
>CAZVWX010000214.1:0-3888 GCA_964631105.1 uncultured Prevotella sp.
CTCGGTGTTGGCCGTGAGGGCCACGAGGTTGGCCGTGAGCGTCGTGCCGATGTTGGCGCCCATGATGACCGATATGGCCTGCACCAGCGTGAGCAGCCCGGCGTTCACGAACGACACCGTCATCACCGTCGTGGCGGTGGACGACTGCACGGCGACGGTGGTGAACATGCCCGTGAGCACTCCCGAGAAGCGGTTGGTGGTCATGGCGCCAAGCACGTGGCGAAGCTGGGGGCCCGCCATCTTCTGCAACGCCTCGCTCATAATCTTCATGCCGTAAATCAGAAGGGCGAGGGCGCCTACAATCTTCAGTAAGAGAATCGTCATATTCTATAATTTTGTTGAGCTCTTTTCTTGGCCGTCTGCTTTTTATTGCTTATCTTTACCACCGAATTCAAAAACCGGAGCCTATGACTACAGAAACGAAACAAGTGATACAAATCCGTTGCAAAAATAATAAAAAAACTCTAAACGTCCCCATCGGAAGCACACTTTCTGATGTTTTTCGCCAATTTCAGCTGAAAATGGACTACGGGCCCGTGAGCTGCAAGGTGAACAACAAGGTGGAGGGGCTCCACTACCGCCTCTACCACAACAAGGACGTGGAGTTCCTCGACATGCGCACGCCCTCGGGCTCGCGCAACTACACGCGCACGCTCTTCTTCGTGCTGTGCAAGGCCGTGCACGACCTCTACCCCGACTCCGAGGTGGTGATCGACATTCCCGTCTCCAACGGCTACTACGTCAACCTGCGCGTCGGCCACCCCGTGGCCCAGGCCGACGTCGACGCCATCCGCAGCCGCATGCAGGCCATCATCGACGCACGCCTGCCCATCCGCCGCTTCGAGGTGCCCACCGAGGAGGCCGTGCAGATGTTCGCCCAGAAGGGCGACGCCGCCAAGGTGAAGCTGCTCAAGAGCTCGGGCTCGCTCTACACCACCTATTATCAAATAGGCGACTACGTGGACTACTACTACGGCTCGCTGCTCACCAACACCTCCAAGCTCTACCTCTTCGGCCTGGAGAAGTACTACGACGGCATGCTCCTGCGCATCCCCTCGCTCGCCGACCCCGGACGGCTGCCCGCCATGACGCGCCAGGACAAGATGTTCGACATCTTCAAGGAGCACCACCGCTGGCAGGCCATCATGGGCGTGCGCACCGTGGGCGACTTCAACGAGGCCGTCGACCACGGCCTCACCACCAGCCTGATCAACGTCTCGGAGGCGCTGCAGGAGAAGAAGATCTCGCACATCGCCGACGAGATTGCCTCGCGGCAGGACGTGAAGCTCGTGCTGCTGGCCGGCCCGTCGTCGAGCGGGAAGACCACCACCTGCAAGCGGCTCTCCATCCAGCTGCTCGCCAACGGCATCAAGCCGCTCCAGATCTCGCTCGACGACTACTTCGTCGACCGCGAGCAGACGCCCAAGGACGCCAGCGGCGAATACGACTACGAGAGCCTCTATGCCCTCAACCTCGACTTGATCAACAAGCAGTTCAACGCCCTCTTCCGCGGCGAGGAGGTGGAGCTGCCCAAGTACAACTTCCAGACGGGGCGCAGCGAGCCCGGCGGCAAGCGCCTGCGCATGGCCGACAACAACGTGCTGGTGGTGGAGGGCATACACGCCCTGAACCCCGAGCTCACGGCCCGCGTGCCCGAGCGGCAGAAGTTCCGCGTCTACGTCAGCGCCCTGACCACCATCCTACTCGACGACCACAACTACATCCCCACGACCGACAACCGCCTCCTGCGGCGCATCATACGCGACTACAAGTACCGCGGCGTCGACGCCAGGGCCACCATCCACCGCTGGCCGTCGGTGAGGGCGGGCGAGAACAAGTGGATCTTCCCCTACCAGGAGAACGCCGACGCGGTGTTCAACAGCGCCATGCTCTTCGAGCTGGCCGTCATCAAGACGCAGGCCGAGCCCCTGCTCCAGCAGGTGCCCGAGAACTGCGAGGAGTACTCGGAGGCCTACCGTCTGCTGAAGTTCCTGCGCTACTTCAGGCCCGTCTCCAACCACGACGTGCCGCCGACGTCGCTCCTGCGCGAGTTCCTCGGCGGCAGCTCGTTCCACTATTGACTCATCGGGGAGGGCTCTGGCGATGAAGGACTTCGACCGGTTCCGCCACCGGCTCGGCGAGTTTGGCGGATGGAGGCTGCTGCGCACCTATGCCCGCATGGGCGTGCTCGCCACGGGCGTGTGCGCGCTGGTGCGCTGTGCGGTGGGGCGCCGCTCGCTCAAGGAGGCCTACCCCGCCATCACCCGCCACGTCGACCGGCTGCTCCTGGGCCGCTACCGCCCGGTGCTGGCCTCGTGCGTGGCCGGGGCGGCAGCCCCGCAGGACGGGGGCGGCGCACCCACCCGCGTGAGCCGCATCGTGTGGACGGCGTGGCTCCAGGGCGAGGCCACGGCGCCGCCGCTGGTCAGGGCCTGCTGGGCGTCGGTGGCCCAGGCCCTGCCCGGCTACGAGATGCGGGTGCTGACGGCCGCGAACTTCGCCCGGTGGGTCACCCTGCCCGCCGGCGTCGTGCGGAAATACCGCCGCGGCCGCATCCCGCAGGCCATGATGGCCGACCTGCTGCGCCTGGCCGCGCTGGAGCGCTACGGCGGGGTGTGGATTGACGCGTCGGTGCTCTGCACGGGCTTCGGCAACGACCGCCTGCGCCGCCGCTGGGACGCCGTCGAGCAGGCGCCGCTCACCATCTTCCGCTATTTCCGGCGCGGCAGCCGGCAGGCCTCCGGCCTCTCCAACTGGTTCATCGCCGCGCGCCCCCACTCGGCCGCCGTGGGGGCCACGCTGAGGATGCTCCTGGCCTACTGGCACGACTTCGACTGCGTGGCCGACTACTACGTCTGCCACCTCTTCCTGGCCGAGGCGCTCCGGGCGTTCCCCGCCGAGCTGGAGCCCATGCCCCGCGAGAACAGCTTCCACAGCATCCTGCTCGGCGGGGCCTTCGGCAGCGACTTCGACGCCGTGGCGTGGGACGACCTCGTGGCCCACGTCAGCTTCCACAAGCTCAGCTACCGCAAGGTGGCCGCCGCCATGGCCAACCCCAAGAGCTATTGCGCCTGGGTGCTCGTGCACTACCGCCCCGACCGCGCCCTGCGCTTGAACTCGAACGAGCCCGTGAAGTCGCAGTAGTCGCGCTCCACCGACGTCACGTGCAGCTCCACCGTCGCGTCATTGTGCACGCTCATGTCGTATTCCAGAATCTCGTCGCGGTGACGGGCGTTGAAGCGGATGCGCAGCGTGGTGGAGTCCTTGTAGCTCACCACGGGCTTGGTGATGGGGCCCACGAAGTCGAGTGGTCTCTCATAGTTGAAGTTGATGCGGTAGGCGCGCCCGTAGTAGGGCAAGTTGCTGTCGATGCTGTCGCCCTTGACGTGGATGCTGTAGTAGGAGGTGAGGAACCGCGGCTCCATGATGCGCGGGTGCACGTAGTCGAAGGCGATGACGTAGTCGGAGTCGCGCAGGGCCTGCTCGATGTTCTCCACGTTCTGCTGCAGCCGGACGGCCTTCCGCTCCGCCTGCTGCCCGGCCGGCCCCGCCGTGGCGCAGGCCGCGAGCAGCAGGCCCAGGGCTAGGATGGTAAGGATATGTCTCATGTGCGATGACGTAATTGATGGTTCGTTTGCAAATATACGCATTTTCAAGCGATTTCCCTTCACGGCGGCTTCTTTTTTTTCCTTCCTTCCCCCCCGCCCTTCATCAGAAGGGCCTTCCTGTCCGGCTTGACGTGGCGCATGTCCACTGCAGGGGCCGCGCCTTGTGCCGTGGCGACGACGCAGCGAAAGGGATGGCGGCGGAACACATACGCGATGGCCCCGCGGGCCGGATGTCCGCATTCACCCATGCTTTGCGCGGCGGGCACCCACGGCAGGGGCC
>CAZVWX010000215.1:0-2887 GCA_964631105.1 uncultured Prevotella sp.
CCTCCGAGTTCCTCGCGGATGTTCTTGATTTGCTGTTGCAGGAAGTATTCCCGCTGTTGCTCGTCGATGTCCTGGTGCGTCCGCCGGTTGATGTCGTTCTTTATCTTCAGCAGTTGCAGCTCGCGGTTCTCCACCTTGAGGATTTGGTAGATGCGGTCGACGATGTTGCCCTCCTTCATCATGCCGAACTTGTCGGTGATGGAGAAAGGCAGGTTCTGCCCCACGAAGCTTGGGAGCATGAGCGGGCTCGACGTCCGCTCGACGGGGAAGGCGAACTCGTTTGGAATCTCCTCGTCGGCATGGATGTATTCCAGCGTGGTGTTCCTCAGCGTGTCCGACAGCGTGGCGAAGTCCTTGTCGTTGGCTTCGGGCAGCTTCTCGGGCAGCGGCTCCACCGACGCCCTGTAGTAGCTGCGCCCGCGCCTGAGGCTCTTCAGCTCGCACCGCCCGAGCCCCTGCACGATGGCCGTGACGCTGCCTTCCTCGCCCGGAATCTCCATGGTGCGCACGAGCCGCGCGAACACCCCCACGGGGTACATGTCCTTGGTG
The DNA here is from genome assembly GCA_964631105.1 of uncultured Prevotella sp. Classification (GTDB taxonomy): domain Bacteria; phylum Bacteroidota; class Bacteroidia; order Bacteroidales; family Bacteroidaceae; genus Prevotella. The sequence continues at coordinate 550 of CAZVWX010000215.1, forward strand.
GCGGGCTGCTCCATGTTGGCGTCGCGCTGGCAGAACACGCAGAAGATTTCGTCGCTGTGCTTTTCCAGGTGCTTGATGAGGTTGACGCTGGGCGTCCGGCCCACCATGACGGGGGCTATGGCTGCGGGGAAAAGGAATATATTGCGTGTGGCCAGCACGGGGTAGTCGCCGGCCGCCATGGTTTCGAAGAGCAGTGAGGGGTCGCCGTCGAAGTCGGCGATCATTTGAATCTTTGTATTCGATCTTCTCATATATGGATTCTCGTTGTCTGTCCTTTGGCTTGCAAAGGTACGAATTTTAATTCAGATATTTCCATGTGAGGGTAGAATTTACATAAAAATAAGGTGGAAAGTGGCCGCCGTCCTAAAATAATCGGGCTCGTGGCGCGTTAAATCAACAATGGCGAGCCACACTTTCGCATTCCGGAGATTCACCGTAGGCCAGGACCGCTGCGGCATGAAGGTGGGCACCGACGGCGTTCTCGCCGGCGCGTGGGCCCCCGTGCCCGCCGGTGCCCGCGCCCTGCTCGACGTGGGCACCGGCACGGGGCTCATCGCCCTGATGCTGGCGCAGCGCTGTGCCGGGGCGCGTGTCGACGCCGTCGACATCGACCATGAGGCCTGCCTCCAGGCCCGCGAGAACGTCGCGGCGAGTCCCTGGCCCGGCCGCATCGCCGTGGTCGAGGACAGCGTGCAGCACTTTGCCGCCGCCACCGCGTGCCGCTACGACGCCATCGTGGCCAACCCGCCCTTCTTCGTGGACAGCCTGAAGAGCCCCGACGCGCGGCGCACCCTGGCGAGGCATGCCGCCTCGCTCCCCTTCGCCCATCTGGCTCGGGCCGCGTCGCACCTGCTCCGGCCCGGCGGCGTGTTCACCGCCATCGTGCCCACCGAGGCGCTGCCGCTCATGGAGGCCGAGGCCTCGCTGGCCGGACTCTTCTTGTGGCGCCATTGCGCGGTGAGGACCACCGAGCGCAAGCCGCCGCGCCGCCATCTGCTGGCCTGGACCAAGCACCGCCCCGCCGACTTCGACGAGCGCGTGGTGACCCTTTCCGGCCCCTCGGGCGGCCGCTCGGCATGGTATGCCGCGCTCACTTCCGAGTTCTATCTCTAGCCCGGCGGGCCGCCCCTGGCCTTCCGCCGCGGCTCAGATGTTGAGCCGCTTCTTCACCACCTTGCCCAGGGCCTCCACCCGGCGGCCCTGCCTGATGACGTCCCACCGCGCCGCGTCGATGTCGTTGAAGAATTGCGCGAAGGCCGTCTGTATGGCGTTGGGCTTGCGCTGCGTCTTGTCGGCGTCGGGGTTCACCACGATTTTGATGCCGCGGCTCTCCATGTGGATGTCTATCTCGCGCCCCGAGCCCACCGGGTCGCCGTCGTAGTGGATTACGCCCTCGTGGCTCCGCTCCACGTGCAGCTGCTTGCACTTGAAGGTCTTGATGCGCGAGTTCTTGTCGAGCGTCTTGTTGAAGAGGTCGTAGCTCACGCGCGGCGCCTCGATCACGTCGAAGGGCTCCATGATGATTACGTCCATGAGGCCGTCGCTCATCGAGGCCTGCGGGGCTATGTAGGCGTTGTTGCCATATTGCGAGGCGTTGGCGCACGAGATGAGGAACGCCTTGAAGTGCTGCGTCCCGGTCTCGTCCTCCAGCGTGTAGGTCTCGGGGGTGTCCGACACATTCTGCCTCAGGATTTCCTCCACGTAGGTCAGGGGGCCCCGCTTGCCGCTCTCGGCGAACTTCAGGCTGATGAAGGCGTCGAACCCCATGCCGCACGTGCAGAAGAAGGGGTGTCCGTCGATGACGCCGTAGTCCAGGTCGTGCACCTCGTCGCGGTTGATGATTTCCACCGCCTTCCTCACGTTCATCGGTATCATGAGGTGGCGGGCCAGTCCGTTGCCCGACCCGCAGGGGATGATGCCCATGGCCGTCGGCGTGTGCACCAGTCCGCGCCCCACCTCGTTCACCGTGCCGTCGCCGCCGATGGCCACCACGATGTCGACCCCCGCCGCGGCCGCCTGCGCGGCCAGCTCGGTGGCGTGGCCCGGGCGCTCGGTGCGCACGAGCTCGTGGCTGAACATCGTCTTGTCGAGGGTGCGGGCAATCTCCTCGGGTATGCGGGCTTTGCTCGATGTCCCCGAAATGGGGTTCATCACAAAAAGAATCTTCTTCATGATGCAAAAATACGAAAAAGCCATTTATCTCCCTTCATTTTATGGGGGAAAAATCGATAAAAAGCAACTTTCTTTGAAAATTATGCTTTTTATAACTTCTTTTTTGTATCTTTGCACACTGAAAATCGGATAATTGCAGATATTAGACAAAACCAAGTACCTATTA
>CAZVWX010000215.1:2897-3871 GCA_964631105.1 uncultured Prevotella sp.
CAGTTACAAGAAAGATACAAGAGTTATCGCGTGCCTCAGCATTACATGAAGGAGGGCATTTATCCCTATTTCCGCGAGATAACCAGCAAGCAGGGTCCCGAGGTGACCGACGTCGACGGGCATAAGATTCTGATGTTCGGCTCGAACGCTTACACCGGCCTGACCAACGACCAGCGCGTCATCGACGCCGCCCACCGGGCGCTCGACAAGTATGGATCGGGGTGCGCGGGAAGCCGCTTCCTCAACGGCACACTCGACATCCACGTGCAACTGGAGAAGGAGCTTGCCGCCTTCGAGGGCAAGGACAGGGCCTTGTGCTTCTCCATGGGCTTCGCCGTCAACTCGGGCGTGCTGGCCACGGTGGCCACACGGGGCGACTACATCATCTGCGACGACCGCGACCATGCAAGCATCGTCGACGGCAGGCGCCTCTCCTTCGCCACGCCGCTGCACTACAAGCACAACGACATGGAAGACCTGGAGCGCGTGCTCAAGCGCCTGCCCCACGAGGCCGTGAAGCTCATCGTCGTCGACGGCGTGTTCTCCATGGAGGGCGATTTGGCCGACCTGCCCCGCATCGTGGAGCTCAAGAAGAAGTACAACTGCTCCATCATGGTCGACGAGGCCCACGGCCTGGGCGTCTTCGGGCGCCAGGGGCGCGGCGTGTGCGACCATTTCGGAGTCACCGACGACATCGACCTCATCATGGGCACGTTCTCCAAGAGCCTCGCCTCGGTGGGCGGGTTCATTGCCAGCGACGCCGACACCATCAACTACATCCAGCACACGTGCCGCACCTTCATCTTCTCGGCCAGCGACACGCCGGCCGCCACGGCTGCCGCCATGGAGGCCCTGCACATCATCCAGCAGGAGCCCGAGCGCATTGAGCGCCTTTGGGACGTGACCAACTACGCCTTGAAGCGCTTCCGCGAGGAGGGCTTCGAGATTGGCGCCACCGAGAGCCCCATCATCCC
>CAZVWX010000216.1:0-3856 GCA_964631105.1 uncultured Prevotella sp.
AGGCTGTGCGAGGAGGCCGAGCGCCTTGCCGACGACAAGGATGTGATTGACGCGTTCCACAAGTTGCAGGACTTGCACCAGCAGTTCCGCGAGATTGGCCCCGTGGCCAAGGACTTGCGCGAGCAGGTGTGGGCACGCTTCAAGGCGGCCTCCACCGTCATCAACAAGCGCCACCAGCAGCATTTCGAGGAGCTTCGGGCCCGGGAGAACGAGAACCTGGCCAAGAAGACGGAGCTCTGCGAGCGCGTCGAGGCCATTGCCAAGGAGGAAAACAAGGGCATGGGCGACTGGGAGAAGCACTCCAAGGAAATCATCGCCATCCAGGCCGAGTGGAAGAAGATTGGTTTCGCGCCGCAGAAGATGAACGTGAAAATCTTCGAGCGGTTCCGTGCGGCTTGCGACGACTTCTTCGGCCGCAAGTCAGAGTTCTTCAAGAACTTGAAAAAGCAGTTCGCCGAGAATGCCGAGAAGAAGAAGGCGCTCGTCGAGCAGGCGCAGGCTCTGGCCGATTCGACCGACTGGAAGCAGACGGGCGACAAGCTCGTGGCCCTGCAGAAGGAGTGGAAGACCATCGGCACCGTGCCCCGCAAGCTGGGCGACGAGCTTTGGAAAAACTTCATCACGGCCTGCAACAAGTTCTTCGACGCCCGCAACGCGGCCCATGCCGGCACGCGGAGCGAGGAGCGGGCCAACCTTGCGCGGAAGAGGGAAATCATCGGACAGCTGAAACAGCTGGTCGAGGACACGGCCGACGACATACAGGACAAGGTGCAGCAGCTCGCCGACGACTTCCAGGCCGTGGGCCACGTGCCTTATCTGGAGAAGGACAAGGTGTACAAGGAGTTCCACGACGTGCTCGACGAGCTCTACAAGAACCGCCATGTGGCCTTGACGCGCCGCCGTCTCGACAACTTCCGCAGCAATCTGAAGAATGTGGCCAGCCGTGGCGAGGAGGCCCTCGACAGTGAGCGCGGGCGGCTGATGCACCGCTACGAGCAGCTGAAGCAGGAGATTACGACCTACGAGAACAACCTCGGATTCCTGAGCGTGTCGAGCAAGAAGGGCAGCAGCCTGATTGACGAGATGAACCGCCGTGTCGAGAAGTTGAAGGACGACGCCAAGCTCGTGCGCGAGAAAATCAAGGCGATTGACGCGCAGAACAAGCAGGAATGAATCCTGCCGCAGAGGGGGAAGCCCCGTCGGAGCCAGCATGAAGCCGGTTCCGACGGGGCTTTTCCGTATGGTCATTCCTCAACGTGTCATTTCTCGAAGTGCTGGTAGTCCTTCACCGTGCGCCAGGCTCCGCCCCAGCGGAATCCATGGGCGGTGAAGAGCTTGTAGGCCAGGTCGTTGCGGTCTATCTTGTAGGGGAAGTCCTGGCGCCGGTCGGCAAACCTCGCGCCCGTCGCGGGCTGCACGGACAGCTTTCCGCCCACGCGCCGCACGCACGGATTGTAGAGCGTGTTGATGTCGACGGCCCGTCCCTGCGCGTGCCTTGAAAGCCTTCGCTGCCCCTTGATGGCGCGAAAGCAGAAGCAGCTGCTGTTGTTGGCTCGCATGGACCGCTCGTCGCTGGCGCCGAAATCGTCGATGAGGCGGATGCTGTGGATGGGGTAATGGCTGCGGTAGAGCTCGCCGAAGATTTCCAGAAGGTCGGCGGCAATGTCCTTGTGGCACACCATCTCGCCCAGGCGGATGAGCCCGTCGGTGTCGTAATGCAGCACGCGCACGTAGCGCAGCGAGGCCCGCGGCACGCTGCAGTCCTTGGGAAACGACTTCCCCCGCATCCTCGCAAACACCTTGTCGGGGATGGGTTGGGCCGTGAAGCACCGCTTCAGCCCGTATGCTGCCACGGCCTCGCGGCTCACCACGGCCCCCGGCTGCCATTCGCGCAGGCTCTGCAGGCTGGCTTCCGGGCTCTGTGCCCAGGCGTGGGGCGCCGCGCCCAGGGCCAGCAGCCACGTCAGCGGGCGCCACGCCCTCATGGTTCCTCTCATAGCAGATACCCGGCTAGTTCGTCCATGGCATCCAGCCGCAGCAGACGGTCGTGGTCGTATTCCTCGGCGTGCTCCTGTTGCCACATGTGGTGCGGGATGTAGGCCGCGTAGCCGCCCAAGGCGAGCACCGGACTGATGTCCGACTTGAACGAGTTGCCCACCATGAGCAGGTTGCCGATGCCGACTCCCGCCTGCTGGCAGAGCCGCCGGTACTCCCGCCCGGTCTTGTCGGCCACCACCACGATGTCGTCGAAGAGGGGTTGCAGCCCCGAGCGGAGCAGCTTGTTCTGCTGGTCGAGCAGTTCGCCCTTGGTGAACACCACCATGCGGCAGCCCCCCCTGCGCCGCAGCTTCAGCAAGGTGTCCCTCACGCCGGGCAGCGGGTCGCCCGGCAGTTCCAGCAGCGACCGGCCCAGTTGCAGGATGCGCATGATGTCGGCAGCCGGGATGCGCCCCCCGCTCATGTCGATGGCGTTCTCGATGAGCGACAGTGTGAACGCCTTGGTGCCGTAGCCCGTGAGCGGCAGGTTGGCCGTCTCGGTGGCGAAGAGCCGGGCCGACACTTCCTCCCGGCTGCCATAGGGCGAGAGTATCCGGGCGTAGGCCGCCTCCACGTCGTCGAAGTAGCTTTGGCATTCCCAGAGCGTGTCGTCGGCGTCGAAGGCCAGCAGTTTGATTTCTTCCTTGTTGAACATGACTGCAAAGGTAGTGAAAATCCATGGAAAAACGAACTCCCCGGCGCGGATTGTTGCTTCCACCCCTGGCCCGGCGGCTGTTGCCGGGGGTGGCCGCCTTCCCGCCAGGCTGAACCTTGCAGGGCCGCGTGATGGCTCCGCCGCGGTGCGCAACCTTCCTTCGGGCAAGCGGCAGGCCTTGCTTCTCATCATGAGAAACCGACTTGCATTGTCAACTATTCTCCCATCCATTCGAAGAACGGCCTTCTTGCAAAGTGTAAGCGGCCTTCTTCGACTCAAAGAAGGCCCTTCTTCGAGGCAAAGAAGGCCGTTCTTTGGACCGAAGAAGGCCGTTCTTCGAATGGACCCCCTATTTTTCCCGCATCTTTACAAAACTGTAAGCAAATCGAGAAAGAAACTTCGCAAAACGTCACAAAAACATGGGTTGTTCCAACTTTCTGTCAAAGTCTGGATTTTAGAGTTGGATGGAAAATGTAAATTAAAGTGCCTTATAGTCTGTCCTTCTCGGCATTGCCGTGTTTCAACACATCCTCCGCCGTCCCCGCCTTGCTTAGTATGGTTCCCTCGACATGGGTCTGCAAACCCTCTTTGCCAACAGTGTACTGTGGACGGTGCCCTTTCACGGTAACACCTTTCAACACCAGCTGGTCGGCGACGAGTTGAATCGTTCCCAAGTTGGTGGTAGAACAGACCCGTTCGGCACTCTTGCAGCCTACATGGCTCACCCTTGCTATTACTTTTTGCGCCTCACAGGGGATGACAAAATAACCGCTTTCGTTGGTCACGCCACCATTGATGAGAGAAGAGTCGTTGGGTGAAAGCAAGGCGACATTGGCAAACTCGACAGGCTGTCCGCTCTCGTCGACGACACGCCCTTTGTAGCGCAAGGCTGTCTTTTGCGAGCACTCCACGTTGATGATGCTGTCGCCGACGATCGTCGCCTCTATCGGATAGAAGCCTATCATCTGCCGGACGGCGTCGGGAACGGACTTGCCCCTTACGCTTGTCGTGATGCGAAAATCCTCAAGGTCGTTGAAGATGAAGTTGATGGCATAGCGTTGCTGCATCCTGTTGAGCTGCCGCAGAGCCTCAGGCATCGCCACGTTGTTGAACGAGCGGGTGACGCGCTGGGCTGAGACGGCAACCGAAGAGAGAATGATGATG
>CAZVWX010000217.1:0-3814 GCA_964631105.1 uncultured Prevotella sp.
CTCTGGGCCACGGGGGCCTGCATGATGGTGAGGGCCGCCGACTACTGGCGGGCCGGCGGCCTCGACGCACGCTTCTTTGCACACAACGAGGAGATTGACCTCTGCTGGAGGCTGCGGCTCTTGGGGCGGCGTGTGGTGTGCGTGGCCGAGAGCAACGTCTTCCACGTGGGAGGGGGAACGCTGCCCAAGGGCAATCCCAACAAGACCTTCCTGAACTTCCGCAACAACCTCACCATGCTCTACAAGAACCTGCCCGACGGCGAACTGCGCCACGTGATGTGCGCACGCTGGTGGCTCGACCGCCTGGCCGCGCTGGCCACGCTCGTGCTTCATGGCAACGTGGCCGACTTCCGGGCCATCCTGCGTGCCAGGAGGGCTTTCCGCGCGTGGAGGCACGACTTCGACGACGATCGCGCACACTGGCACGACTTGCGGGAGCAGGCCGCGGTGCCCGAACGGAAGCGATACTCCGTGCTCTGGAAATACTACGCGCGGGGATTGAAGACTTATGCCGAGATAGAACAAACGAAATCATAAAAAAACTGCTTGATCATGAAGAAACAAATTCTCCTCATCGCGCTGCTCGGCGCATGCGCCGCGACCCCGGCGCAACACACCGTCACCGTCACCGTGTCCAACCCCGTGGCGGAGCCCCGGACTGACGAACCCGTAACCATCGCCATCGACGAGGCGAAGATGTACCGGCGGGCCGTGGTCACCGACGGGCAGGGCAACGTGGTGCCCTCGCAAATCGACGACCTCGACGAGAACGCCTACAACGACGAGGTGTTCTTCCTGGCCGACCTCAAGGGCAAGGAGAAGAAGACCTACCGCGTCACCCTCTATGCCGACGGGCAGCAAGAGGAATACCCCGCACGCACCTACGCCCAGCTCACCCTGCCGAGCAAGAACAAGAAGCTGGCCAAGAACCAGCAGGACATCTACCTGCGGGCCATCGCCTTCGACAAGAAGACCAAAGACCGCTACCACTATGTCCACTCCCACGGCGTGTGCTTCGAGAGCGACCTCATCGCCATGCGCGTCTACTTCGACAACCGGCAGACCATTGACCTGTATGGCAAGACCCACAAAGGGCTCGTGCTCTTCGACACGCAGTTCTATCCCACCGACGAGCAGCTCCGGGCCGGCTCGGGCGACGACGTGCTCTGGGTGGGCAACACCTACGGCCTGGGGGCCCTGCGCGGATGGGACGGCACGCGGCAGCTGCTCCTCGACGACATGAAGTTCCAGGAACAGCGCGTCATCACCGAGGGACCCCTACGCGCCATCGTGGAGACGGAGATGCGCGGATGGGTGCCCGCACCGGGGCTGAAGCCCGTCACGGCCGTGATACGCTACACCATCTATGGCGGTCATCGCGACTTCGACGTCGACGTACGCTTCGACCGCGACGTCGACGACTACCGCTTCGCCACGGGCGTCATCAACGTGAAGGGCTCTACCGAATTCTCCGACCACAAGGGACTGCGCGGATGCTACGGCACCGACTGGCCCACGGGCAAGGACGACGGCAAGCACAAGCTCGAGACGGTGGGGCTGGCCATCTGCGTGCCGCCAGACTATCTCGACAGCGAGCGTCCCGCCACCGCCGACGACTACACCCTCGTGGTGCGCCCCCACGGGCGCAGCCTGCACTACCGGCTCGCCTATACCAGCGCCGACGAGGACTTCGGCTTCGGCGGAGCCGACGACTGGTTCAAGTGGATGAAAGAGTGGAAAAAGCTGTGCGCACATCCTATCTCGATTACGGTGGGTGGATAAGGCGGCACTTCCCCTTCCGCGTGCAGAAGATTGCCGTCGACGCAGGCTTCTCCTGCCCCAACCGCGACGGCAGGGTGGGCATCGGCGGGTGCTCCTTCTGCGACAACCGCACCTTCAGCCCCGCCTATTGCGACCCCGCAAGGAGCATCACGCAGCAGCTGGAGGATGGCAAGGCCTTCTTCGCCCGGAAATATCCCGGCATGCGCTTCCTGGCCTACTTCCAGGCCTATAGCGGCACCTATGCGCCCGCCGGCGTGCTGCGCCGGCGCTACGAGGAGGCCCTCGCCGTGCCGGGCGTGGTGGGGCTTGTCGTGGCCACACGCCCCGATTGCGTCGACGACGAGTGCCTAGACCTGCTCGCAGGTCTCGCACGCCGCACGTTCGTCATGGTGGAGTTTGGCATCGAAAGTGCCAATGACGACACGCTCCGACACATCGGCCGGGGGCACGACTTCGCGTGCAGCCGGCGGGCCGTAGAGGCCGCCCACGCCCGCGGACTGCTCACCGGAGGCCATGTCATCCTCGGGCTGCCGGGCGAGGATGCCGCCGAAAGCCTGCGGCAGGCGCCGCTCATCTCGGCCTTGCCGCTCGACGTGCTCAAGCTCCACCAGCTCCAGATTGTCCGCGGCACGCGCATGGCCGCCGACTACGCCCGCCACCCCTTCCACCTCTATTCCGCAGAGGAGTATCTCGACCTTGTTGTGCGCTACATCGCACTCCTGCGCCCCACCCTCGTGCTCGAGCGCTTCGTGAGCCAGTCGCCCCCGGAAATGCTTGTCGCCCCAAAATGGGGGCTCAAGAACTATCAGTTTGTCCAGATGTTGCAGAAGCGGCTTGCCGCCATGGCGGCGCGGTAATTCCCGCCATGTGTGGGATTTACCGCGCCGGGGCAGCCTCCGTCTCGGCATACATGCCGATGGTGGTGCCCGTGAACCCTCCCGCCGCGCTGGACAGGAACGAGGCGTCCACGCCCTCGGCAACGGGCTGCCATGCCCCGCCGGCGGTTCTCACGAAGAAGGAGAAGGTGGTGCCGTCGGACGTGACGCGCAGCTGCACGCGGCTGGCCTCACGCGGCAACTCAAGGCTTCCCACGCGCTCGCGCCGGCCCTTGTAGCAGCGCAGCAGCGCCATGCCCTGCGCGTCACGTGCCAGATAGTACTGCCGCGTGCCGTTCTTCACCAACATCAGTCCCGCCGACGTGCTCGTGCCGGGCTCAAACTCCATGTCGGCTTCCACGCTGAACCGGTGGTGCTGCAGGCGCCGCCCGATGTAGGCCGGCGTAACGGCCTGGCCCAAGGTGTTGGGCGCACATTTCAGCCGGAGCCCCTTGCGCAGGCGGTACCATGCCGACGCGTCGCCCCAGAGCATGAGCCACTCCGGGCGGAGGCGCGAGGCGCTGAAGTCGTCGGTCCACACAAAATTGCCCTGCTCCGAGTCCGCGCGGCGCACGGCCCCCGCCCTGGCGAGCCTCATGGGCACGGTGTCCTTCTCCTGCGTGATGTAGGGGAATCCGTCGCGGCTCCATTTCACGGGCATGAGGAACGTCTCGCGCCCCAGATTCTCGAATCCGTTGTTCACCGGGCGCGTCGCCAGAAACACCGCCCACCACTCGCCCTCGGGCGTCTGCACGAGGTCGACGTGGCCCGAGCAGGCCACCTTGTTCGTCCGCCGGTCGCTCAGCTGGCGCTGGGTGAGCATCGGGTTGCGCGGCCACCGGCGGTAGGGGCCCAGCACGCTGTCGGCCTGATAGCACACCTCCGAGTGCTGCGCGCCGGTGCCTCCCTCGGCGCAGAGCACATAGTAGTGGCCGTCCACCTTGTAGAGGTGGGGACCCTCGTCACGGGCCAGCCGCTCCTCAGGCCCCACGCCCTCCTCGCGGAACGGGATGTTGGGGCCCACGGTGGTGCCCCGCTCCGTGTCGAAGCGGATGATGAGGATGCTCCGGTGGTTGCTCCACTTGGGCTTCCCCGCCGTCTCCTCTTTGTGGATGATGTAGGCCTTCCCGTCGTCGTCGAAGAAGAACGACGGGTCG
>CAZVWX010000218.1:0-3811 GCA_964631105.1 uncultured Prevotella sp.
GATGGTGAAGCTCGCCGGAGGCACGCCCGTGACGGTGCGCGCCGGATTCGAGCAGAACTTCAAGATGACGCCCGGCCAGCTCGAGGACGCCATCACGCCGAAGACGAAGATGCTCATCATCTGCTCGCCCAGCAACCCCACCGGAAGCGTCTACTCGCAAGCCGAGCTCGACGCGCTGGCACAAGTGGTGCTGGCACACGACGACCTGTTCGTGCTCTCGGACGAAATCTACGAACACATCAACTACGGCGGGACGCACGGCAGCATCGCCGCCGCTCCCGGCATGAAGGAGCGCACCATCATCTGCAACGGCGTGAGCAAGGCCTACGCCATGACGGGATGGCGCCTGGGATGGGTGGCCGCACCGGAATGGATTGTGAAGGGCATGAACAAGCTCCAGGGGCAATACACCAGCGGCACGTGCTCGGTGAGCCAGATGGCAGCCCTCGAAGCCTACGAGGGCCCGCAGCAGGCCGTGGAGGACATGCGCAAGGGATTCCAGCGCAGGCGCGACCTCGTGGTGGAGCTCGTGCGCGGCATTCCCGGGCTGGAGGTGAACGTGCCCGAGGGGGCGTTCTACGTCTTCCCGAAATGCTCCGCCTACTACGGCAAGAGCGACGGCAAGACACGGGTGGACAACTCGACCGACTTCGCGCTCTACCTGCTCGAAAAGGCACACGTGGCCACCGTGGCCGGCGACGCCTTCGGCGACCCCGACTGCTTCCGCATCAGCTACGCCACCTCCGACGACAACATCCGCGAGGCCATGCGCCGCGTGAAGGAGGCCCTGGCACAGCTGAAGTGACGCCGCCACGGGGCGCGGCCGGCCCACCCGCACCGGCCCGCCGGGGGCCGGGAGTGCGAAAAACACGCCCAAAAAACATGTTTAAGGACATTTAGTCCGTTAAATCTTCTTAATTAACGCCGTAGTTTTGATGAATTTATTATCTTTGCGAAAGATTTGCCCCGCGAGGCGAACCGCCGGGCAATAATCATCAGTCTATTCGCGTTAAACCAAAAGAAGACAAGCAAAAAGCAACTACAACAACAATTTCATCTATAAACTACAAATTTAATTCAAACTTTTATGGCAACTAACAAAAAAACTGCCAGCCCTAAGAAGAAGTCTCAGGGCTTTCAAGGAGTAAGAGGCGCATTCTGGATCATCGTCGTCTGCGCCATCATCGCATTCGTTCTGTTCTACACCTGGTTCGGCAACCCGATGCACTTCCAGGATGGCGAGGCCAAGACCCAGCCCTCCGACGTCTGGGGAACCATCTTCAAGGGCGGCGTCGTGGTGCCTGTCATCCACACCCTGCTGCTCACCGTGCTCGCCATGTCCATCGAGCGCTGGCTGGCTCTGAAGACCGCCTTCGGCAAGGGCTCGCTGCCCAAGTTCGTGGCCAACATCAAGGCCGCCCTCAACGCCAACGACCTGGCCAAGGCACAGCAGCTGTGCGACAAGGAAGGCGGCTCGGTGGCCAACGTCGTCAGCGCCTCGCTCGCCGCTTACAACGACATGGACCACGGTGCAAACGCCGGCCTGAAGAAGTCGCAGAAGATTGCCAAGATCCAGCAGGCTCACGAAGAGGCCACGCAGCTCGAGATGCCCACGCTGACCATGAACCTCCCCATCATCGCCACCATCGTCACCCTCGGTACGCTGACCGGACTGCTCGGAACGGTGACCGGTATGATCCGCTCCTTCTCCGCTCTGTCTGCCGGTGGCGGCGCCGACTCTGTCGCACTGTCGCAAGGTATTTCTGAGGCTCTGATCAACACGGCCTTCGGTATCGCCACGTCATGGTGCGCTGTGGTGTCGTACAACTACTTCACGAACAAGGTCGACAAGCTCACTTACGCTCTCGACGAGGTTGGTTATTCTATCGCTCAGACATACGAAGCAAACCACACGGAAGAGGCTTAATTTTTGCTGACCCTTTAAATATTTATCGCTATGGGTAAAGTAAAAATTAAGAAGAGCGACGTCTGGATCGACATGACACCTATGTCGGATGTCATGACCCTGCTGCTGACCTTCTTCATGCTCACCTCGACGTTTGTCAAGAATGAGCCCGTGAAGGTGAACACGCCGGGGTCGGTGTCCGAAATCAAGGTGCCCGAGAACGGCGTCCTGACCATACTGGTCAGTCCTGAAAAGGACGCCGCCGGGAAACCGACGGGAGAAGGCCAGGTGTTTATGAGCATTGACAAGGCCAACGACCTGGGCAGCACGCTCGAGGCCATGGCCGGCGAATTCGGCGTGAGCCTCTCCGACAAGCAGGTGGAGACCTTCAAGGGCGAGAGCACCTTCGGCGTGCCCATGACGGAGCTCTCGCAGTATCTCACCCTGCCGTCGAAGCAGCGCGAGAAGGTGCTCCCCACCAAGGGCATCCCTCTCGACAGCATCAACGGGGGCATGAGCGAATTCCAGAAATGGGTCGACGCAGCGCGCAATGTCAACCAGGACATCAAGATTGCGCTCAAAGCCGACGCCTCTACTCCCTACAAGACTGTCAAGCGCGTGATGAACGAGCTGCAGGACATGGATGAGAGCCACTACTACATGATAACTCAGCTAAAGAAGGAGGAGGACTAACATGCCGAAACAGAAAGAAAGCAAGCAGAAAAAGATGAACGTCCGCGTGGACTTCACGCCCATGGTGGACATGCTCATGCTGCTTATTACGTTCTTCATGCTCTGTACGACGCTGAGCAAACCGCAGACCATGGAGCTCACCATGCCGAGTAACGACAAGGACACACGTGATGACCAGAAGAACGAGGCCAAGGCTTCGGAGACCATCACCATCTATGTCACGGCCAACAACAAGATTTACTACGGCGAGGGCATCCCGCAGTACGACAATCCTGCATGGCTCAAGGAAACCACATGGGGGTCGCAGGGCATCCGCAAGGTGCTCCAGGACCACGCCACCGAAAGCGGCATACGCCCCGTGCGGCAAATCGGACTCGCCGTGAAGCAGCTCCAGCAAGAGAAGGCCCAGAATCCGAAGATGATGCCCGACAGCATCTACCAGAAGAAGCTGAGCGAAATCAAAGGCGGAAATGTGAACGGACAGAAGATTCCCACGCTGACCATCGTCATCAAGCCCACCGACAACGCGGTGTACAAGAACATGGTCGACGCCCTCGACGAAATGACTATCTTGAATATTGGCACCTACGTCATCGACAAGATCAATCCCGACGATGAGAAACTGCTCGAATCCAAGGGCATCAAACTCTAAGATGACAAAGAACCAATGATTTAAACAGAAAGAAGATATGGCAAAAATTGATCTATACGACCCCAAATGGGTCGACATGGTTTTCGCTGACAAGAACAAGGCCTACGGAGCCTACAAGCTCCGCAAGGGCACCTCGTCGCGAAACATCAAGTCGCTCGTGATTCTGATCGTTGCCGCAGCCATCGTCGGAGGATTCCTCGCCTGGAAAGTCATCGACCAAAAGCGCCAGGAGGCCGAAATGGCACGACTGGAGGCCATCCAGCTCTCGAAGCTCCAGCAGACGGAGAAGAAGCGCGAGAAGAAGCAGCAGGTGAAGCCGAAGGTGACTCCCAAGAAGGAGATTCCCGTGGCCCGCCAGACGCAGAAGTTCACCGCGCCTGTCATCAAGAAGGATGAACTCGTGAAAGAGGACAACCAGCTGAAGGCACAGGACAAGCTCGACGCTTCGGTAGCCGTGGGCAACGAGAACGTGGAAGGCTCCAAGGACCGTGGCCTGGAGGCCGTGCGCAACGACATCGCCGTGGGCACGCCGCCGCCACCAGAGCCGCCCAAGCCCGCCC
>CAZVWX010000219.1:0-3801 GCA_964631105.1 uncultured Prevotella sp.
CGAAATCCTGAAGACGCTGGAGAATTGCGCCTACGGCCACGTGAAGCTGCTCTACGTCTCGCCCGAACGACTGGGCACCGACCTCTTCCTGGGGAAGCTCAGGGGCATCCGCGTGAGCTTCATCACGGTGGACGAGGCCCACTGCATCAGCCAGTGGGGCTACGACTTCCGCCCCTCCTATCTGAAGATTGCCGACATCAGGGTCATCAAGCCCGACGCGCCGGTGCTGGCGCTCACGGCCACGGCCACGCCAAAGGTGGTGGACGACATCCAGGAGAAGCTGAGATTCACGAAGAAGAACGTTTTCCGAATGAGTTTCGACCGCAAGAACCTGGCCTACGTCGTGCGCCACACCACCAACAAGCCGGAGGAAATGGTGCACATCCTGAACGCGGTGGAGGGCAGCGCCATTGTCTATGCGCGCACCCGGAAGCACGTGCGCCTGATTGCCGACTTCCTCAACGGGCGCGGCATCAAGGCCACCTACTACCACGCGGGGCTCGACCCGTCGGTGAAGGACCAGCGGCAAGGCGACTGGCAGCAGGGCGCCACGCGCGTCATCGTGGCCACCAACGCATTCGGCATGGGCATCGACAAGCCCGACGTCAGGCTCGTCGTCCACGCCGACTGCCCCGACTCCATCGAGGCCTACTTCCAGGAGGCGGGAAGGGCCGGACGCGACGGCAGGAAGGCCTACGCCGTGCTGCTCTACGACAGCTCGGACAAGCGGACGCTGAAGAAGCGCGTCGCCGACAGCTTCCCGCCCAAGGACTACGTCAGAAACGTCTACGAGCACCTGGCCTACTTCTTCCAAATCGCCATCGGCGAGGGACGCGGCCGCACGTGCGAGTTCCGGCTCCAGGAGTTCTGCGTGGCCTACCACATGGCGGGGGTGCTTGTCGACAGCTCGCTGCGCATCCTGCAACGTTGCGGATACATCCTCTACGAGACGGACCCGCACAGCAGCGCGCGCCTGAGGTTCCTGCTCCAGAGGCAGGAGCTCTACCTGCTCGACAACCTCTCGCCGACCGAGGACCGTGTCATCACGGCGCTCTTCAGACTCTATTGCGGACTCTTCAGCGACTACGTCTACATCGACGAGAGCCTCGTGGCCAAGACGGCGGGCACCGACCAGCAGCATGTCTACATCATCCTGAGGAACCTCTCCCGGCGGCGCGTCGTCGACTTCATCCCGCAACGCAAGACGCCCTACATCACCTACCTCACCGACCGTGTGGACGGCAGCGAGGTCGCCATTCCCCGCGAGGCCTACGAGACGCGCAGGCAGCAATACGAGACGCGCATCGGCGCCATGCTGGAATATGCCACCAACAGCGACGTGTGCCGCCCGCGCATGCTCCTGCGGTACTTCGGCGAGGCCACCCGGCACGACTGCGGCCAGTGCGACGTGTGCCTCGGCCATCAAAACAGCGGCAAGGACCTGTCGCCCTACAGGCAGGCGATTCTCCATTTGCTCAACGACCATCAGCCGCACCACATCACCGAGCTGCGCGCGCTCCCCATCCCCACCGAATATCTGAAGGCCGCCCTCAACGAGCTGTATCACGAGGAAACCATCGTAATGGACGGGGGCCTCGTCAAGAGCATGGTCTGAGAAAACGGATGCCCGCGGACAATCGCCACATGGCTCTGGCTTCCTTCGCGAATCGAAAAAGGTGCGCCCCCCAACCATTCCGGCTGTGGGGCGCACCTTTCCTGCTGAAGCCTCCTCACCTATTTATGACTTCTGGTAAAGGTAGCGCTTGATGGACCGCTTGGGAGTCTTCTCAAACTCCTCGTTGTGGATGCGGATGGCGGCCACCTTGCTGTAGGCCGGCATCATGCTGTTCAGCTCCACCCGGTTCTGGTCCATGATGTGCTCCATGTCGTCGTGCGAGAGCCCGAGGGTCTTGGCCTCGTCGTAGTCGGGATAGACGAGCCCCACCAGCTTCTCGCCTTCCTGGATGACGACGCTCTCGCTCACCAGTGCCAGGCTGTTCAGCTTGTCCTCAATCTCCTCGGGATAGATGTTCTGCCCGTTGGCCCCGAGGAGCATGTTCTTCGACCGCCCCTTGATGAACACGTTCCCGTCGGCGTCCATGGTGCCCAGGTCGCCCGTGTGGAACCATCCGTCGGCGTCGATGGTGGCCTTTGTGGCCTCGGGGTTCTTGTAGTAGCCGAGCATGACGTTGGGCCCCTTGGCGAGAATCTCGCCCGGCACGTTCTCCGGGTCCTGGCTGTCGACGCGTATCTTCATGTGCAGCGCGGCGCGCCCGCACGAGCCCTGCACAAAGTCGTGCCAGTCGGCATAGCACATGATGGGGGCCGTCTCGGTGGCGGCGGAACCGTTGCAAAAGGGGAAGCCTATCTGCCTGAGAAACGACTCCACCTCCTGGTTGAAGGCGGCCCCGCCGACAATCACCTCGTACACCTTGCCGCCGAAGGCGTTGTACACCTGCTCCTCTATCCTGTCGCGCACCTTCTTGGCGATGACGGGCATGTGCAGCAGCATCCGCATGCGGTTGTTCTGTATCTTCGGGAAAATCTTCTTCCTGACAATCTTCTCGATGATCAAGGGCACGGCGATGATGATCACCGGCTTGATGTCGGCGAAAGCCTGGGCGATGATGGCCGGCGAGGGGAGGCGCGTGAGATAGAAGATGTGGCACCCCTTCAGGAACTCGTAGATGAACTCGAACGACATGCCGTACATGTGGGCCATGGGCAGGATGCTGATGGTGTTGTCGCCGGCATGCATTTCCCGGCCCAGCACGCTCTTGGCGAAGTCGGCGTTGCTCCACAGGGCCCTGTAGGGAATCATCACGCCCTTGGAGAATCCCGTGGTGCCGCTCGTGTAGTTGATCAGCGCCATCTCGTCGGGGCTGCCCTCGCGGTAGTAGTGCACGTGCTCCTTGCGGAAATACTTCGGGTACTTCTTGCCGAACATCTCGTTCAGGTGCTCGCGGGCGAAGGTGAGCCTGTCGGTGCGCGAGAGCACGAGCGAGTAGTCGGGGATGTAGATGACGCCCTCCAGCTGCGGCATCTTCGTGGCGTCCACCTGCGTGGCCACCACGTCGCCCACGAAGAGCAGCTTGGCGTCGCTGTGGTTCACGATGTTGTGGATTTGGTCGGCGGTGAACTCGTGCAGGATGGGCACGGCCACGCACCCGTAGGTGAGCACGGCCAGGAAGGCCACGGCCCAGTTGGCGCTGTTGCGCCCGCAAAGGGCAATCTTGTCGCCCCTCACCACACCGCTGCTCTCAAACATGATGTGCAGCTTCTCTATTTTCCGGGCCACGTCGTGATACTGCAAGGTGGTGCCCTTGTAGTCGGTCAGGGCGTCGAGGTCCCAGTGCTCGACGACGCTCTTTTCAATCAATTCGTTAAAACAGGGTATCTCCATAGTTATATGGCATTCTGATATAGGTATCGTTTGATGGATTTCTTGGGGGTCTTCTCAAACTCCTTGTCGTGGAGCTCTATCTTGGAAATCTTGCAAAAGGGCGGCAGCTGCGCGTTCAGGGCCTTCCGGTTCTGCTCCATCACCTCGGCTATGTCCCTCTCGGAGAAGCCCAGCTGGTGGGCCTCCTCCATGTCGGGATGCACCAGGCCCACCAGCTTGTCCTCCTTCTGCAGCACCAGGCTCTCGCTCACCATGGCCATGGAGTTGAGCTTGTTCTCTATCTCCTCGGGGTACACGTTCTGCCCGTTGGCCCCCAGGAGCATGTTCTTGATGCGCCCGCGGATGTAGAGGTTGCCCTCGGCGTCGATGGTGCCCAGGTCGCCCGTGTGGAACCATCC
>CAZVWX010000220.1:0-3765 GCA_964631105.1 uncultured Prevotella sp.
CTTCTTCGATGCCAAGAAGGCCACTTACACATTGCAAGAAGGCCGTTCTTGGAATCGATGGGAGGAGGGGGGAGGGTGGGAGCCGGCTTTTCTTGGTGCTGAGCAACGCCCGCCCCCCCCCTCGTTCCAGCTCCTACTCCCTTTCATTCCGCCGCCCGCGCCCTTTCGTATCAGCTCCGCCTCCTATCATTCCGCCGCCTTCGCCCCTTGCGCCTGCGCCCGCCCGCCGCCGACGGGTATCACTGGCAAGAGCGGGGAAGGAGGAACGCAATCTTGCCGCCGTGGCCCGCCGCCGTCGGGGGCGGGGCGCCGTCGTTGGCAACTCCATCTTGCAAAACTCTTTTCATTATGGATAAAATGCTGTCCTTTTGCGTTAAACCGATATAAAAAAATCCGTTTTGACTAGGATTCTTTGCTATTATTTCTTATCTTTGTGGAGAAATTGAAGCCGATGACACTCATCATAGTAACCATATTGCTCCTGTCCTACGTACTCTTCGCCACCGAAAGCATCACGAAGGTGAACAAGGCGGCCGTGGCCATCTTCGCCGCGGCGGCGGGATGGGTGCTCTACATCTGCTATGGCACCGACTTCGTGATGAGCCGCCACGCCGCCGAGTACACCGACTTCCTGGGCGGGGCCGTGGCCACGAGCGCCAGGGTGAAGCAGTACATCGCCGCCAACGTCTTCCTGCCCTACGTGGGGAGGGCCTCCGAGGTGGTGCTCTTCCTGCTGGCCACGATGGCCATCGTGGAGGTGCTCACCAGCAACGGCTGCTTCGACTTCATCCGCCAGCTGCTGCGCACGCGCCGGAGCCGGCGCCTGCTGTGGACGCTCGGGGGCGTCACCTTCGTGCTCTCGGCCAACCTGGACAACCTCTCCACCACGGTGATGATGCTCACCATCATGCACGGCATCGTGCCCCGCCGCCGCGACCGCATGGTGTGCGGCTCGGCCATCGCCATCGCCGCCAACTGCGGCGGGGCCCTGACCGTCATCGGCGACCCCGAGGGGCTGGTGCTGTGGAACTCGGGCTTCGTCACGGCCAGCAACTTCTCCATGGCCCTGCTCGCGCCCTGCCTGCTGGCCTGGCTGGTGCCCACGTGGCTGCTGGCGCGGATGCTGCCCGAGCGCATCGACACGGAGTGGATCACCATGCCCTACCGGGGCGACGACACGCGGCTGAACGCGTGGCAGCGGCTGCTGATGCTCTTCGTGGGCATCGGCGGGCTGTGGTTCATCCCCACCTTCCACAACATCACCAAGCTGAGCCCCTTCCTCGGGGCGCTGTGCGTGCTGGGCGTGCTCTGGGTGGTCAACGAGGCCGTGAACCGCAAGCTGCTCCGCGCCGACACCATGGCGCAGCGGCGCGTGCCCGGCGTGCTGCAGTTCGGCGTGCTGCAGATGATGCTCTTCGTCATGGGCGTGATGCTCGCCCTGGGCGTGGCCCGCGAGACCGGGGCCGTGGCCTGGCTGTGGAGCGAGATGGAGGCGCACATCGGCTCGCCGTGGGCCTACGGCCTGCTCGCCGGGGCACTGAGCTCGGTCGTCGACAACTTCGCCACGGCGGCGAGCTTCTTCTCGCTGCCCGCCGCGCTGCCCGTGAACGACACCTTCTGGAAGGCCACGGCCTACTGCGCCATGGCGGGGGGCAACGTGCTCTGCATCGGCAGCATGAGCGGACTGGCCCTGATGCGCATGGAGCGGATGCACGTGGGGTGGTACTTCAGGCACGTGGGATGGAAGGCCCTGCTCGGCGGACTGCTCGGCATGGGGGCGATGTGGGCCGCAAGCCTGGCCTGAGCGCCCACGCGCCGCGGCACCCACGCGCACGGCGCGACAGGACCCCCTATATATATAAGAAAGGTGGGAACACAACAACATACTTTGAAATAAAAACAAAAGGAAACGATTATGGCAAAAATCAAAACTATCGGCGTGCTCACCTCGGGCGGCGACGCGCCAGGCATGAATGCCGCCATCCGCGCCGTCACCAGGGACGGCATCTACAACGGCTTCGCCATCAAGGCCATCTACCGGGGATACGACGGCATCATCGCCGACGAAATCAAGACGTTCACCACCGAGAACGTCAGCGGCATCATCGGCAGCGGCGGCACCATCCTGCGCACGTCGCGGAGCAAGGACTTCATGACCGAGGAGGGCCGGCAGAAAGCCTACGACAACCTGAAGAAGGAGGGCGTGGACGCCCTGGTGGTCATCGGCGGCAACGGCTCGCTCACCGGGGCCATGCACTTCGGCCAGGACTTCGACTTCCCCTGCATCGGGCTGCCCGGCACCATCGACAACGACCTCTACGGCACCGACAACACCATCGGATACGACACCACCATGAACACCATCGTGGAGTGCGTGGACCGCATACGCGACACGGCGCAGAGCCACGAGCGCATCTTCTTCGTCGAGGTGATGGGCCGCGACGCCGGATTCCTGGCCCAGAACTCGGCCATCGCCAGCGGCGCCGAGGCCGCCATCATCCCCGAGGACTCCACCGACGTGGACCAGCTGGCGCAGTTCATGGAGCGCGGCATACGCAAGTCGAAGCGCTCGTGCATCGTCATCGTCTCGGAAAGCCCGAAGTGCGGGGCCATGTACTACGCCGACCGCGTGAGGAAGGAGTTCCCCGAGTACGACGTGCGCGTCTCCATCCTCGGCCACCTGCAGCGCGGCGGGCGACCCTCGGCGCGCGACCGCATCCTGGCCAGCCGCACCGGCGTGGGGGCCATCGAGGCCATCATCCAGGGCCAGCGCAACGTGATGGTGGGCGTGAGGAACAACGAGGTGGTCTACGTGCCCCTGAGCGAGGCCATCAGAAGCGACAAACCCTTCGACCGGAAGCTCATCAAGGTGCTCGACGAGCTGTCCATCTGAAAAAAATGAATTGATTTTAAACATTTTTAGGGAAAAACTTTGCTTTCGGAAGCGGTTTCCAAAAAAGATTCATTACTTTTGCGATTGGCATACACAACGATTCCAAACAATTAAAAAAACATAGCTTATGGCAACAATCAACGGAACCATCTCCCAAATCATCGGCCCGGTAGTCGACGTGTTCTTCGACACCAAGGGCGAGGATCCCGAGAAGGTGCTTCCTAAAATCAATGAGGCCCTGAAGATCAAGCGCCCCGACGGCCGCGACCTCGTGGCCGAGGTGAAGCAGCACATCGGCGAGGACACCGTGCGCTGCGTGGCCATGGACAACACCGACGGGCTGCAGCGCGGCCTGACGGCCGTGCCCACGGGGAGCCCCATCGTGATGCCGGCCGGGGAGCAAATCAAGGGGCGCATGCTGAACGTCATCGGCGACCCCATCGACGGCATGAAGAAACTCGACATGAAGGGCGCCTACCCCATTCACCGCCCGGCCCCGAAGTTCGACGAACTGTCCACGCACAAGGAGATGCTGCAAACGGGCATCAAGGTGATCGACCTGCTCGAGCCGTACATGAAGGGCGGCAAAATCGGGCTCTTCGGCGGCGCCGGCGTGGGCAAGACGGTGCTCATCATGGAGCTCATCAACAACATCGCCAAGGGGCACAACGGCTACTCGGTGTTCGCCGGTGTGGGCGAGCGCACGCGCGAGGGCAACGACCTCATCCGCGACATGCTCGACTCGGGCGTCATCCGCTATGGCGAGAAGTTCAAGAAGGCCATGGACGAGGGCAAGTGGGACCTCTCCCTTGTCGACCCTGAAGAGATAGCCAAGTCGCAGTCCACACTTGTCTACGGCCAGATGAACGAGC
>CAZVWX010000221.1:0-3761 GCA_964631105.1 uncultured Prevotella sp.
TCTCTATCTTGTGGTAGGCGTTGTAGAGCGCGGGGCGGATGAGGTCGGTCATGCCCGCATCGACGATGGCGAACTGCTTGAAGGCCCCCTGCTTGACGTATAGCACCCGCGTGACGAGCGTGCCCATCTGCCCCACCACCGAGCGCCCCAGCTCGAAGTGCAGCTTCTGCCCCTGCCGCAGCTTCAAGTGGCGGGCAAAGGTGTCGAAATAGCTCTTGAAGTCGGGTATGGGCGAGCGGTCGGGGTGGTTGTAGTCGATGCCGAGCCCGCCACCCACATTGATGTTGGCCACCCTAACGTGGTGTTGCTCCAGCACGTCTTGCAGCTCGTTGATGCGGTTGCACAAAGCCTCGAAGTCGCCCATGTCGAGCAGTTGGCTTCCAATATGGAAGTGCAGTCCGACGAACTCGACGTTCTTCATCTGTCCCGCCTCTTCGATGACCGGCTCCATGTCGCGCATGGCGATGCCGAACTTGTTCTCGGCTAGTCCGGTGGTGATGTTGGCGTGGGTGTGTGCCCCCACGTTGGGGTTGATGCGGAAGCACACCCGTGCCCGCTTGCCCTGCTTCTCGGCCAAGTCGTTGATGACCTCCAGCTCGGGGACACTCTCCACGTTGAAGCAGAAGATGTCGTGGCGGAGTGCCAGGTTGATTTCCCAATCGCTTTTCCCCACTCCGGCAAAGACAATCTTTTCCGGCGGGAAGCCCGCCTCGATGCATCTTTGTATTTCGCCGCCGCTGACGCAGTCGGCTCCCAATCCGTTCTGGCAGATGATGTTGAGCACCTTCGGGTTGGCATTCGCCTTGATGGCGTAGTGCACAATGAAGTCGGGGTGCCGGCCCGCCTCGTCGTTGATGGCCTTGAGCGTGGCGCGGAGCAAGCCGGTGTCGTAATAGTAGAATGGTGTGGGGATGCCTTGAAACTTCCCCAGGGGAAAATTGCCTTTCATCTTTGCAGGGTTTTTCGTGTGTGTTGTGTTCTTGTCGGATTATGACTTGTGATTGAAGAGCACGTCGCTCAGGCTTTGGAGGGCGCGTTTCTTGTCGTGCTCTTTGATGAGGAAGGAGATGTTGTAATTGCTCCCCCCGTAGGAAATCATGCGCACGGGAATGTTCTTCATGGCGTCGGTGGCCAGGGTCTCGAATCCGAGGTTGCTCCAGTCCAGGTCGCCCACGACGCAGACGATGCACATGTCGTCGTCGACGGTCACGGTGCCGTATTTCTTCAGCTCGTCCACGATTTCGTTGAGGTGCTCCTTGTTGTCGATGCTCATGCTCACGCCCACCTCCGACGTGGCCACCATGTCGATGGGTGTCTGGTAGCTTTCGAAGATTTCGAACACCTTGCGCAGGAATCCCGTGGCCAGCAGCATCCTTGACGACTTGATTTTGATGGCCGTGATGTTGTCCTTGGCCGCCACGGCCTTGATTTTGCCGCGGATGAGCACGTTGTCGATGATGGTTCCCTCGGCGTGGGGGTCCATAGTGTTCTTCAGGCGCACGGGTATGCCGGCGTATTTGGCAGGCTGCACGCACGTGGGGTGGAGAATCTTGGCGCCGAAGTAGGCCAGCTCGGCGGCTTCCTCGAAGTTGAGCTGGTGGATGGCGTCGGTCTTGTCCACCACGCGCGGGTCGTTGTTGTGCATGCCGTCGATGTCGGTCCAGATTTGTATTTCCTCGGCGGGCAGCGCGGCCCCGATGAGCGACGCCGTGTAGTCGCTTCCGCCACGGCGCAGGTTGTCCACCTCGCCGTAGGCGTTGCGGCAGATGAAGCCTTGCGTGACATACACCTGGTGACCCTCGTTCTCCTTCATGATGGCCCCGAGCTTCTCCTTGATGTATTGCGGGTCGGGCTCGGCGTTCTTGTCCGTGCGCATGAAGTCGAGCGCATTGAGCAGGACGGCGTCGACGCCGGACTCCTTGAGATAGTTCACCATCATGTTGGTGCTCATGACTTCGCCTTGCGCCACGATGCTCTTCTCCTCGAAGCTGGTGAAGATGTCCTTGGTGAAGGAGCGCAGATAGTCGAACTCGCCCTTCAGGAAGTCTTGTGTGGCCTGCTTCGTCTGGGACGAGGCGTAGAGGGCATCGACGTGCTGCATGTATTTCTTTTCCAGGGAGTTGATGACCTCGTGTGCGCCGTCGGGGTTTTTCTTGTAGAGATAGTCGCTGATTTCCACCAGCGAGTTGGTGGTTCCGCTCATGGCCGAGAGCACCACGAACGTGGGTTCGCCGCTGGCCGTAATCAGCGACGCCACGCTCTTCATCCGCTCGGGGGTTCCCACCGAGGTGCCCCCAAATTTCATTACCTTCATCTTTCTATCTGTTTTTGTTTTCGTCGTTTTGGTTTTCCTCCCCGTCTTCGGGCAGGCCGATTCGGTTGTATTGGTCGGTCACCTCGCCCATCCGTCCGTTTTCGCACTGGTAGACGATGCCCGGGAACCGGTCGAGCATGGGGATGTTGTGCGTGGTCATCACCACGGCCGTTCCCGTTTGTGTGACATCCCTGAGCAGTTTCACAATCATGGAGGCCGTTTCCGGGTCCAGGTTGCCCGTGGGCTCGTCGGCGATGATGATTTTGGGATGGTTGAGCACGGCTCTTGCTATGGCGATGCGTTGCTGCTCACCGCCGGAGAGCTCGTGCGGCATCTTGTCGATTTTGTCCTTCATGCCCACTTCGTCGAGCACCTCCTCGATGCGCTTGCCTATGTCTTCCTTCTTCTTCCATCCCGTGGCGCGCAGCACGAACTCGAGGTTGCGCCTCACCGTGCGGTCGTGCAGCAGCTGGAAGTCTTGGAAGATGATGCCCATCTCGCGGCGCAGCGCGGGCACTTCCTTGCGCCGGATGGACTTCATGTCGCGTCCGAGCACCTCGGCCGTGCCGCCCTCTTCGGAGTCCAGGTCGAGCTCGCTGTAAAAGGTCTTTAGCAGGCTGCTTTTCCCTGACCCCACTTTGCCGATGATGTAGATGAACTCCCCTTCGTCGGCATGGAAGCACACGTTTTCAAGCACCGGGGTGCTTTCCTGGTAAATGTTGATTTGGTCGTAATTGATGAGCATCTCTTTTGCTTAATTTCTATGATAGTTTCCCATGAATTTGGCCAGTCGCCGGTCTTTGTCCCAGTCGGGCTGGTGGCGTTTGAGCAGTTCGGAGGCCACATCCTCGATGCGCAGCCCCCGGTCGGCCAGCAGCACCACCAGGTGATAGAGCAGATCGCTTGCCTCGTACACCAGTTTCTCCTTGGTTCCGCCGACGGCTTCCAGTGCCGTTTCCAGAGCCTCCTCGCCCACCTTCTGGGCGATGCGCTTGGTGCCTTTCTTGAAGAGCGCGGTGGTGTAGCTGTCCTCGGGCAGCTCTGTTTTCCGCTTCCCGATGAAGTCCTGGAGCTCAGAGAGGAAGAGGATGGGGTTGAAGGTGTTGTCTTCGGCCCAGCACGTGTCGGTGCCTTTGTGGCATGTGGGGCCGTCGGGGTGCACCCTCACCAAAAGCGTGTCTTGGTCGCAGTCCACCTTGATTTCCTTGAGATGGAGCACGTTTCCCGAAGTCTCTCCTTTTGTCCAAAGGCATTTCCTGGTGCGGCTCCAGAAGGTGACCTTGCCCGTTTGGAGTGTCTTCTCGTAAGCCTCCCGGTTCATGAATCCAAGCATCAGCACGTTCTTGGTGTCTGCGTCCTGGATGATGGCTGGCACCAGCCCGTCCATCTTTTCGAAGTCTATTTCGCTTTGGTTTGGAAAATGGTTCATAAGCTTTCTTATATTCTT
>CAZVWX010000222.1:0-3751 GCA_964631105.1 uncultured Prevotella sp.
CAGGCATGATTCCCTGCAACCTTTATGGCGAGCAGAAAGACGCGCAGGGGCAGCCCGTGGCCCTGTCGTTCGCCTGCTCGTTCAGCGAGCTCCGCAAGATCATCTACACGCCGCATATTTATGTGGTCAACCTGGATATCGACGGCGAGAGCCACACCTCCATCCTGAAGGAGATTCAGTTCCACCCCGTCACCGACGCTCCCCTGCATGTCGACTTCTACGAGGTGAACGACCAAAAGCCCATCACCATCGGCGTTCCCGTGAAGCTGGTCGGCCTGGCCCAGGGCGTGCGCGACGGCGGCCGCATGAACCTCTCCATCCGCAAAATCAACGTCACCGCCCCCTACCAGCAGATTCCCGAGCATCTCGACATCGATGTCACCGGCCTGCGCCTGGGCAAGAGCATCAAGGTGGGCGAGCTGTCGTTCGACGGCATCGAGCTGGCCACGGGCAAGGACGTCGTGGTCTGCTCCATCAAGATGACGCGCCAGGCCGCCGTAGCTTCGGCCGAGGGCGAGACCGAGGAGGCTGCCGAGGAGGCCAAGTAAAAACCAGGGAGACCAAGCTGCTTCCATGGACAAGTATCTCATTTGTGGCTTGGGCAACCCCGGCAAGGAGTACGAGGGCACCCGCCACAACACTGGATTTATGGTATTGGACGCCTTCGCAAAGGCGTCCAATATTGTTTTCGAGGACAGGCGTTACGGCATGGTGGGCGAGCTCTCCATCAAGGGGCGGCGCGTGTTCCTGCTCAAGCCCACCACGTTCATGAACCTCAGCGGCAACGCCGTGCGCTATTGGCTCAACAAGGAGCACATCGACGAGAGCCGGCTGCTCGTCGTCTCCGACGATGTCGCCCTGCCGCTGGGAGCCTTCCGCCTCAAGGCCAACGGCTCGGGAGGCGGCCACAACGGGCTGGGCCACATCATCCAGCTCATCGGGCAGGACTTCGCGCGGCTGCGCATGGGCATCGGCAACGACTATCCGCGCGGCGGGCAAATCGACTGGGTGCTGGGCCGGTATTCCGCCCGGGAGCTGGAGCTCCTGCGGCCGGCCATCGCCGCCGCCACCGAAATCATCCCCAGCTTCGTGCTCCAGGGCATAGACGCCACGATGAACCAATACAACCAAAAAGGCAAGAAATGAGGCAAGACCACCTTCCCAAGACGGGGCCGGCGGCGCGTGTCGACAAATGGCTCTGGGCGGCCAGAATCTTCAAGACGCGCGCGCTGGCCGCCGACGCCTGCAAGAACGGGCGCGTCACCATGGGCGGCGCCAACGTGAAGCCGTCGCACACCATCAAGGTGGGCGAGACCATCAGCGTGAGGAAGCCCCCCGTGACCTACTCCTTCCGCGTGCTGGCCTGTCTGGAGCAGCGCGTGGGAGCCGCCCTTCTGCCCCAGGTCTATGAGAACGTCACCGATCCGAAGCAGTACGAGCTGCTGGAGATGAGCCGCATCAGCGGATTCGTCGACCGCGCCCGGGGCACCGGCCGGCCCACCAAGAAGGAGCGGCGCGCCCTGGATGCCTTCATCGACCCGGCGATGTTCGGCTTCGACGACGATGACGACGACAACAACTAAGCTTCCCAAGATGACACACCACATGGCGATATTCGCATCGGGCAACGGCTCGAACTGCGAGAATCTGATACACTATTTCTCCGGGCGCAGCGACGTCGTGGTCGCCCTGGTGCTGTGCAACAAGGCCACGGCCCCCGTCGTGGGGCGTGCCCGAAGGCTGGGCGTCGACACGGTGGTGCTTTCCAAGGCCGAGTTCGGCGACCGCGAGGTGCTGATGCCCGTGCTGCAGGCCCGCCACATCGACTTCATCGTCCTGGCCGGATTCCTCCTGATGATTCCCCAATGGCTTGTCGCCGCCTACGAGCGCCGCATGATCAACCTCCACCCCGCCCTGCTCCCCAAGTTCGGCGGCAAGGGCATGTACGGCCACCACGTCCACGAGGCCGTCAAGGCCGCTGGCGAGCGGATTACCGGCATGACCGTCCACTGGGTGAGCGAGGTGTGCGACGGCGGCGAAATCATCGCCCAGTTCACCACGCCCGTCTCGCCCGACGACACGCCCGACGACATCGCCCTACACGAGCATGAGCTCGAGATGGCGCATTTCCCCGAAGTGGTGGACAGCGTGCTCCGGTCGTTGCCCGCACAGGAACCATAGGGAAAACGGCCTGCCGCCAAAAAAAGTAAGCCCGAGTGGCCGATAATTGGTTTTTTATGGCTACTTTTGCAGCGTCGCAGCGGCCGGGCTCCCGGCCCGCCCCTGCGCCCACCCATGAAAAGAAACAAAAAAAGAAATAAGCTTATGGCAAAGAAAATTCAGTTCAGTCTCGTCTATCGGGACATGTGGCAGAGCTCGGGCAAGTTCCAGCCCCGCAAGGACCAGTTGGCCCGCATCGCCCCCGTCTTCGTCAGAATGGGGTGCTTTGCCCGCGTCGAGACCAACGGCGGCGCCTTCGAGCAGGTGCAGCTCCTGGCAGGCGAGAACCCCAACGAGGCCGTGCGCGCCTTCACCAAGCCCCTCCACGAGGCCGGCATCAAGACCCATATGCTCGACCGCGGCCTGAACGCCCTCCGCATGTACCCCGTGCCCGACGACGTGCGCCGGCTGATGTACCAAGTGAAGCACGCCCAGGGCACCGACATCACCCGCATCTTCGACGGGCTCAACGACATCCGCAACATCGCGCCCTCCATCCGCTGGGCCAAGGAGGCCGGCATGACGGCCCAGGGCACGCTCTGCATCACCACATCGCCGGTGCACACGCTCGACTATTACAGCCGGCTGGCCGACGAGGAGATTGCCGCCGGCGCCGAGGAGATTTGCCTGAAGGACATGGCCGGCATCGGCCAGCCCGCCTTCCTCGGCCAGCTCACCAAGCGCATCAAGGACAAGCACCCCGGCATCCTCATCGAGTACCACGGCCACTCGGGTCCCGGCCTCTCCATGGCCTCCGTCCTGGAGGTGTGCCGCAACGGCGCCGACATCATCGACACCGCCATCGAGCCCCTCTCCTGGGGCAAGGTGCACCCCGACGTCATCTCCGTGCAGAGCATGCTCCGGCACGCCGGATTCGACGTGCCCGACATCAACATGGACGCCTACATGCAGGCGCGCGCCATGACGCAGGAGTTCATCGACGACTGGCTGGGCTACTTCATCAACCCGCAAAACAAGTTCATGTCGTCGCTGCTGCTCACGTGCGGCCTCCCCGGCGGCATGATGGGCTCCATGATGGCCGACCTGGGTGGCATTCGCGGCACCATCAACAACCTGCGCAAGAAGAAGGGCGAGCCCGAACTGAGCATGGACGACCTCCTGGTAAAGCTCTTCGCCGAGGTGGCCTACGTGTGGCCGCGCGTGGGCTATCCGCCACTGGTGACCCCCTTCTCGCAGTACACCAAGAACATCGCCCTGATGAACCTCCTCTCCATGGAGCAGGGCAAGGGCCGCTTCGTCTATCTCGACGACAACATGTGGGGCATGATTCTCGGCAAGAGCGGCAAGGTGCCCGGCGCCGTCGCGCCCGAGCTGGTGGAGCTGGCCCGGAAGCAGGGCCGCGCGTTCACCGACGTGGACCCCCACACCCAGCTCACCGACGCCCTGCC
Organism: uncultured Prevotella sp.; assembly: GCA_964631105.1. Classification (GTDB taxonomy): domain Bacteria; phylum Bacteroidota; class Bacteroidia; order Bacteroidales; family Bacteroidaceae; genus Prevotella. The sequence goes on from CAZVWX010000222.1 coordinate 3,630, forward strand.
CGGCTTCGAGCAGGAGATGCGCGACAACGGGTGGGACTTCGGCCAGGACAACGAGGAGCTCTTCGAGCTCGCCATGCACCCCGAGCAGTACCGCAACTACAAGAGCGGACAGGCCAAGAAGA
>CAZVWX010000223.1:0-3670 GCA_964631105.1 uncultured Prevotella sp.
GGCCCTGCAGCTGGGGCGTGGTGCCGTCGATGGGCTGATAGGTCTCGGTGTCGTCATTTTCCGGCATGAGCCAGGTCTTTCCCCCCCGGCGCATGAGGGGCTTCAGGGGGGCTTCATCCTCTGTCGGGGCCACCTCGGTGTCGTAGTTGTAGTAGGCCGGCGAGCCCGGGCGGTTGGCATAGTTGCCGTCGGAGGTGACGCCCGCACCATGCTGGTGGATGCCGTAGTTGGTGGCGACGCCGCTGGTGGACTGCTTGGGGAAGAGCGAGCTGTAGGCCGTGCCGAGGAAGGGGTAGGTGGTGGAGAGCATCTCCTTGGAGGCCGCCGAGACATAGGTGCAGGTGGAGTCGACGATGTTCTGGTTGATGCCGTCCTTGAGGATGGCGAAGGCCGCGTCGGGATAGCCCAGGCGGTTGAGGGCCTCGGCGAGGTGCAGGTAGACCGTGGAGTTGCGGAAGAGGATGATGTTGGCGTTGTTGTACTTCTGCACCCAGACCACGGTGGAGTCCTCGTCGACGCGCTTGCGCAGGATGGAGGGCAGGCGCTGGTCGCCGGCCTTGAACCCGTTGACGTACTGCTGGGGCAGTCCGCTCGTCGACTGGCGGTAGTAGTAGAAGGTGGCCGTGTCGGAGAGCGTCTGCAGCTGCTGCGAGGGCACGAGCTGAATCTCGTCGATGTAGAGGTTCTGCGGCGCGCCGCTCTCGGTGGAATAGTAGTTGTAGCCGAAGGTGACGGGCAGCTGCGTGGTGGTGCCCCGCTGGTAGTTGACGGCCATGGGGATGTAGGAGATGATGTCGCGCGTGGCATTGTTGTCGAAGATGCCGCTCCAGGAGGTTCCCAAGGAGACCATGTTCATGTCGGACGGCCAGGAGACGCCGTCGGCCAGGTCGCTGATGCTGGGCTGCTCGCCCATGCTGCTGGCATAGCGCACGCGCGTGGCGGGCATGGGCGTCTGCGTGCAGTAGACGGTGTAGTACTTGGCCGCGTTGGCATAGTCGCCGGCCTCAAGGTAGAGCTCGCCGAGGATGACGTCGACGGGGATGAAGCACAAGCCGCGGTAGACGTTCTTGGTCTGGCCCCAGTTGGTGCTTCCTGCCGAGAAGTAGGCCGAGCCGTCGTGGGGCGTGCTGATGCCCGAGTACTGCTGCAAGTCGGGTGCGAGCTCGGCTGTGATGCCCTTGATGTCGAGCTCTGGGAAGTTGGAGCCGTTGATTTGCGAGATGGCGGTGAGCGGCTCGGTGAAGAAGGGGACGCGCCCGTAGTTGCGCGCCAGCTGCAGGTAGGCCCAGGCGCGGAAAGCCTTGACGGCGGCATACTCGCTGCGCACCACGTTGGTGGAGCCGGTGAGCAGGGAGGTGTCGCGGTGGGCGATGTAGTAGTTGCAGTTGTTGATGACGCGGTAGTAGACGTAGGCGCTGTCGTACTTGTTGGCCGTGGTGGCCGAGAAGTTGGCCAGCTGGCGCAGGTTGTTGTTGGTGTAGGACGTGGTGGCCACGTTGTCGCCCCTCATCTCGCCCTGGAAGACGTACTGGTCGGCCAGCTGCTGCATGGCCTGCATGATGCCGAAGGCATAGAACAGCGAGTCGGTCTTGTCGTCGAGGGCGGGATTGAACACCTGGTTGGTCGACTCCACCTCTATCATGTCGGAGCAGCTGGTGGCTGAGAAGAGTCCCAGCACCGCTGCGATAGCTATGATGAACTTTTTCATGATTCGTTTACAGATTGATCTTTACTCCGAAAGTGAATGCGCGCCCGATGGCGAGCTGTCCGGCGTCGATGCCCTGGAAGAGCACTCCGTTGCCGACGGAGAACTCGGGGTCGCTGCCCGTGTACTTGGTGAAGGTGAGCAGGTTGCGCGCCTCGCCCCAGACGGTGACGCCCTGGAGCCACGACCAGTTGGCCGGCACGGGCACGCGGTAGCTCAGGTTGACGGTCTTCAGGCGGAGGTAGGAGCCGTCCTCAATCCACCGGTCGCTGAAGCGGTTGTTGCCCATGGGGTCGCCGTAGTTGAGGCGCGGCAGCGAGGTGACCTGGCCCTCGTAGCGCCAGTGTGCCTCCTCGGCCACCTGCTGGTTGTAGAAGGTGGAGCCGCTGTTGAGCACGGAGCGCTGGTAGTTGTAGACGTCGCCTCCGACGCTGTAGTTGAAGCCGAGCGTGAGGGTGAGGTCCTTCCAGTTCACCTTGGCGAAGATGTTGCCGAAGATGTCGGGGTTGGGGTCGCCGATGACGGTCTTGTCGGCCGAGTCGATGATGCCGTCGCCGTTGCGGTCGACGAAGTGGATGTCGCCGGCGCGGAAGGCGTTGCGGTTGCCGGCATCGTCGACCATGTAGAGGTAGTCGCTGCCGCCGAGGCCGGCGCTCTTGGCCGCCGCGTCGTCGGCGAAGACGCCCAGGGTCTGGTAGCCATAGAACTGGCCGACGGGTCCGCCCACCTGGGTGATGATGTTCTCGTCGCCGTAGACCGAGTTGACGACGGTGCCGCCGTCGAGCGAGCGCACCTCGTTCTTGTAGTGTCCGAGGGTGGCGCCGAGCTCGACGCGCCAGTTGCGCGCCACGACGGGCTTGCCGTTGACGCCGAGCTCGAAGCCCGTGTTGCGCAGGCTGCCGCCGTTGGTCCAGTAGTTGTTGATGCCGCCGATGGGGTTGTCGAACTGCCGGAGCATGAGCAGGTCGTTGGTCTTGTGGGCGTAGACGTCGAAGTTGAGCCCCAGCCGGTTGTGGAGCATGTAGGCCTGGAGGCCGAAGTTGAACTTGTGGGTGGTCTCCCACTTGATTTCGTCGTTGCCGATGTTGGTCATCTGCAGGCCCGTGGCGCGGTAGAGGTACTTCACGGCGGTGAAGCCGGTCTTGGCGGCATAGTTGGAGATGTCGTCGTTGCCGCTCATGTCGTAGCCGACGTTCAGGCGCAGGTAGTCGACGAAGGAGTGCTTGGGGAACCAGCTCTCGTTGGTCATCACCCATCCGAGCTGCACGCTGGGGAAGACGGCCCACTTCACGCCGAAGAGGCTGAGGCCGTCGGCATTCTCGCCGAAGCGGCTGTTGGCCTCGCCCAGGAGCGAGAGGGTGGCGAAGTAGCGGTTCATGTAGTTGTAGTCGGCGTTGCCGTACCACTGCAGGATTTTCCACACGTCGTTGGCCCCCTTGACGTACTGGTAGCCGCTCGTTGCCGAGAGGGCCGGGTTCTTGTCGTTGGTGGTGCCGTTGTACTCGGTGGTGAGGTCGCTCAGGTCGTAGGAGAAGTAGTTGTAGCGGAATCCGGCGAAGGCCGAGATGGTGTGGCGGCCCAGCTCCTTGCTCCAGTCGACGCGCGTGTCGCTGAAGAGGTTGATTTCCTTGGAATAGAGCGAGGCGGCCATGCTGGTGACGGTGCCGAGGTTCTCAATCTCGAACTCGGGCACGCCGTTGTAGGGCCTCATGTAGCGCTGGGCCAGCCGGTCGAGGTTGTAGCTCAGCCGCTCGGTGATGCGGAAGTCGCCCAGGGTGAGGGTGGGCTCGACGCGCACGTTGAAGTAGGTGTTCTCGGCGTGGTTCTTGTTGTCGCCCTTGCCGTTGGCGAGGATGGCCACGGGGTTGGCCAGGGCGTACTCGTTGCCGAGCTGCCCGTAGATTTCGTCATAGCCCGAGAGCAGCGACGAGAAGCCGCCGATGACGGCGTTGTACTGGTAGGGCG
>CAZVWX010000224.1:0-3650 GCA_964631105.1 uncultured Prevotella sp.
GCTCCACGAGAAGCCCTTCGACGGCATCAACGGCTCGGGCAAGCACAACAACTGGAGCCTCTCCACCGACACGGGCATCCTGCTCCACAAGAGCGGCAAGACACCCCAGGACAACCTGCGCTTCGTGGTGTTCATCGTCGAGACGCTCATGGCCGTCTACCGCCACAACGGGCTGCTCAAGGCCAGCGTCATGAGCGCCACCAACGACCACCGCCTCGGGGCCAACGAGGCCCCGCCAGCCATCATCTCCAGCTTCCTCGGCAAGCAGCTCACCGATCTGCTCGACCACATCGAGCGCGCCGACCGCAAGGAGCTCTTCCGCCTGGAGGGCAAGAAGGTGGTGAAGCTCGACATCCCCGAGATTCCCGCCATCATGGTCGACAACACCGACCGCAACCGCACGTCGCCCTTCGCCTTCACCGGCAACCGCTTCGAGTTCCGCGCCGTGGGCAGCGAGGCCAACTGCGCCGCCGCCATGATTGTGCTCAACACCGCCGTGGCCGAGGCCCTCACCGACTTCAAGCGGCGGGTCGACGCGCTCATCGCCGGGGGCGAGGACCCGTCGGCGGCCATCATCGACGTGGTGCGCGCCGACATCGCCACCTGCCGCCCCATCCGCTTCGACGGCAACGGCTACAGCGACGAGTGGCGCACCGAGGCACGCCGGCGCGGACTCGATTGCGAGGCGAGCTGCCCGCTCTGCTTCGACCGCTATCTCGATGCCGAGAGCATCGCCATGTTCGCCGGACAAGGCGTCATGAGCGAGAACGAGCTGAGGGCGCGCAACGAGGTGAAGTGGGAAACCTACACCAAGAAGATACAAATCGAGGCACGCGTGATGGGCGACCTGGCCATGAACCACATCATCCCCGTGGCCACCCACTACCAGAGCCAGCTGGCCAAGAACGTGCAGAGCATGATCGAGATCTTCGGCCGCGAGACGGGCCGCGAGCTCACCGACCGCAACGTGCACATCATCCGCGAGATAGCGCTCCGCACCGAACAGATTGAGCAGGGCGTGGAGGAGCTCGTCAGCGCACGCAAGGTGGCCAACCGCATTGCCTCGGCGCGACAGAAGGCCGTGGCCTACCACGACACCGTGGCTCCGCGCATGGAGACCATCCGTCAGCAGATAGACAAGCTGGAGATGGTGGTGAGCGACGAGCTATGGACGCTCCCGAAATACCGCGAGCTGCTCTTCATCCAGTAGCCGCCCCTCACGCCCGCGCGGCATCATGTCCCCTTGCAGTGGGTGCGTGCCGGGCAAGGGTGTCCGCCCCTCACGCCCGCCGCGCCCGGGCGTAGCGCGTGCGCCCGTAGTCGTCCTGGGCAAGGGCCACGCCGTTCCATCCCGTCCCGGCGAGCCCAGCCGCGAGCTCGTCGGCGTAGCGCGGGTTGATTTCGAAGAGGAGGGTGCCCCCCGGGCGCAGTCCCCGCGAGGCATAGCGGGCGATGGCCCGATAGAACCGCAGCGGGTCGTCGTCGGGCACGAAGAGTGCCTCCCCCGGCTCGTGGCTCACCACCGTGGGGCTCATGCCGGCGGCCTCGCTCCGCGCCACATAGGGCGGGTTCGACACCACCACGTCCCAGGCCTCCGCGGGCCTGTGCGCCATCGACGCGTCGTCGAGCACGTCCTGCCGCTCCGTCCTCACGCGGGCCCCGAGCCGCCGGGCGTTCCCATCGGCCACGCGCAGGGCCGTCGCCGACACGTCCCACGCCGTCACCTCCGCCGCCGGCCATTCCAGGGCCGCCGTCACGGCGATGCATCCGCTCCCCGTGCCGATGTCGAGCAGCGTGGGCGCCGCTCCCCCCGTCCGTCGCAGGCTTTCCGTGGCCAGGGCCGCGAGCCCCGCCGTCTCCGGCCTCGGAATCAGCACGCCCGGCTCCACGTGGAAGGTGCGTCCCGCAAAGTCGGCCCTTCCCAGCACATACTGCACGGGCTCGCCATTTTCCAGCCGGCGCATCATTTTCTCCACCAATCGTTGGTCGTTTTCCGATATTTCACTAACTTTGCCTCCGGCAATGTCGGCCAGCGTCATGCCCAGCCCCACCTCCAGCAGCAGCCGCACGCGGGCCTTCGCCTCGCGCAGGGCCTCGTCGGGGGCCATGTCGTCCAGCGTGGGCGCCAGTCGGGTGTAGAGTTCACGATAAGTCATCCGCTTCAAGTTTTCATGCAAGAGTAATCGATGCAAAAGTAATCAAAATATGTCGGAAAATCAAGCCAACCCATCCTTTTCCACCGCCGCCGACGAGCGATTCATGCGCCGTTGCCTGCAGATAGCCCGCTGCGGCCTCCGCCGTGCCAAGCCCAACCCCTCGGTGGGAGCCGTCATCGTCGGCCCCGGCGGCCGCATCCTCGGCGAGGGCTACACGTCGGCCTATGGCGGCCCCCACGCCGAGGTGAACGCCTTCGCCGCCGTCAGTGCCGCCGACGAGGCCCTGCTGCGCCAGTCCACGATGTACGTCTCGCTGGAACCCTGCTCCCACTACGGCCACACGCCCCCCTGCTGCGACCTCATCATCAGCAAGGGCGTGCCCCGTGTCGTCGTGGGCTGCGTCGACCCCTTCGCCCAGGTGAGCGGGCGCGGCGTCGCCCGCATGCGCCAGGCCGGCATCCGCGTCGACGTGGGCGTGCTCCAGGCCGAGTGCCTCGCCGCCAACCGCCGCTTCATCACCAGCACCGTCGCCCGCCGCCCGTTTGTCACGCTGAAGTGGGCGCAGTCGGCCGACGGCTTCATCGACGACCACGGCCACGCCGCCGCCATCTCGTCGCCCTTCACGTTCATGCTCTCACACAAGCTCCGCGCCGAGAGCGACGCCATCGTCGTGGGGCGCGTCACCGATGAGCGCGACCATCCCCGGCTCAACGTCCGGCTGTGGTGGGGGGCCTCGCCGCGCCGCGTCGTCCTCAGCCACCCCTCGTCGCCGGCCGCGCTCCTCGCCTCGCTCCATGCCGACGGCTGCCAGAGCGTCCTCGTCGAGGGTGGAGCCCGCACCCTGCAGTCGTTCCTCGACGGCGGCCTGTGGGACCTCATCCGGGTGGAGACCGCCCAGGAGCTGCTCCTCGGCCAGGGCACACGTGCCCCGCGCCTCCCCGGAGCCCTGCGCGTTGAGGGCATCAGCCACTACGGCCCGCAGGTCATCGCCACCTACTCCCGCCAATCACCCACAACCTCCCGTCCGTCATGACCAAGACCCACCGCTTCACATCGCGCCTCACCGGCGGCCCCGACCCGGAGTTCCGCCGCGCCGAGCTCGTCCGCCGCATCTGCCACGCCGTCGACGGCATGACGCTGCCCGAGCTCGAGGCCGTGGCCTACGACCTGTTCACCAAAGGCTATCTCCCCGAACCCTGACCATCCGCCACCCATGCTGCCATCACGCTCACGTAACGCCGCCCCCCTGGCCCCCCGCCAGGCCCTGGAGCGCCTCGCCGCCCTCTGCGCCCGCGGCGAGCAGTGCACCCACGACCTGGCCGAGAAGGCACGCCGCTGGGGGCTCTCCGAGACCGACACCGCCGCCGTCATCGCCGAACTCGAACGCCAGCACTTCGTCGACGACCGACGCTATGCCCAGTGCTTCATCGCCGACAAGCTCCGCTTCAACCGCTGGGGGCCGGCCAAGATTGCCCTTGCCCTGCGACAGAAGGG
>CAZVWX010000225.1:0-3638 GCA_964631105.1 uncultured Prevotella sp.
GTCATCATCGATACAGATATGCAGCAGCCGATCGAGGTGGCCCGCGAGATGGTGCTCGGGGCCATCAGGACGCTCGGCGTCGACTTCGCCGTGTCGGCCACAGGAGTGGCCGGGCCTACGGGCGGCACGCCGCAAATTCCCGTAGGAACCATCTACCTGGGCTATGGCAACGCCGGCGACGTGCGTGTGGAGAAGCTCACCGACGACTTCGGACGCGACATCAACCTGGCCATCGCCACGAACAAGGCCCTGCACCTGCTGGCCGACTTCATCGAGCAGAACCTGAATCCCGACAAGGCATGAAAATAGTCTTCATAGGAGCCGGAAACCTGGCCACCAACCTGGCCAAGGCGCTGCTGGCGGCGGGGCATGACACGCTGCAAGTGTACAGCCGGACGATGGCGTCGGCGCAGGCTCTGGCCAACATCGCGGGCGGGGCGGCAACCGACGACCTCGGCCTCCTGCGAAACGACGCAGACGCCTACATCCTCGCCATCAAGGACAGCGCCCTGGCCGAGGTGATACCACGCGTGTGCAAGGGGCGCGAGCAGCGCGTCTTCCTGCACACGGCGGGAAGCGTGCCCATGAGCGCCTTCGGGGGCATGGCCTTCCACTACGGCGTGCTCTATCCCATGCAGACCTTCTCCAAGGAGCGCGAGGTGGACTTCGCCGATATCCCATGCTTTGTCGAGGCCAACGACGAATACGCGCGTGCCACCATCGCCGCCCTGGCCCATAGCGTGAGCCAAAGGGTCTACCCGCTGTCGTCGGAACGGCGCCAGCACCTGCATCTGGCGGCTGTCTTCGGATGCAACTTCGTGAACCATTGCTACGACATCGCCGCCGACATCCTCAAGAGCCAGGGCATACCCTTCGACGTGATGCTTCCCTTGATTGACGAGACGGCGCGCAAGGTGCACCAGCTCACTCCGCACGAGGCGCAGACGGGACCCGCCGTGCGCTTCGACGAGAACGTCATCCGGGCGCAGGCCGACATGCTCCGCGACAACCCGCTGGTGAAGGACATCTACGAGCGCATGTCACTCGACATACACCGGAAGGCGAAAAAATAGCATGAGGAAATGATTGACTACGACCTGACGAAAATCAAAGCCATCGTGTTCGACGTGGACGGGGTGCTCTCTTGCGAGACCATCCCGATGGACGCCGGAGGGCAGCCGCGCCGCACCGTGAACATCAAGGACGGCTACGCCATACAGCTGGCCGTGAAGCAGGGCCTGCGCATCGCCATCATCACCGGCGGCTACGACGAGGCCATCCGGCGCAGGTACGAGTACCTGGGTGTGGCCGACATCTTCATGCGGGCGGCGGTGAAGCTGAAGGTGTACGACGAACTGCTCGACGCCTGCCGGCTGACCGACGACGAGGTGATTTTCATGGGCGACGACATTCCCGACTACGAGGTGATGCGCCGGTGCGGATGCCCGTGCTGCCCGGCGGACGCGGCGGTCGACATCAAGACCATCTCGCGCTATGTCTCCCCACGCGAGGGCGGAAGGGGATGTGCACGCGACGTCATCGAGCAGGTGCTGCGCGCCAAGGGGCTTTGGCTGAGCGACGCCAAGGCCTTCGGCTGGTGAGCGCGGCGCGCATGCCCCGACACAACGAAAAAAACAAACAGCAGCACATATGGCCATCATCCTAGCCTCACACTCCCCGCGCCGCCGGCAGCTCCTGGCCGCCACCGGCATCGACTTTGAAGTCAAGGTCATACCTGGCATCGACGAGTCGTACCCCGCAGACCTTCCGCCGACGGCCGTGGCCGAACATATCGCCCGCAAGAAGGCCGCCGCCTACCAGGCATGGGTGGACGCGGGCGACACCGTGATTACCGCCGACACCATTGTGATTTGCGGCGACGAGATTCTCGGCAAGCCGCACGACGAGGCCGACGCGCGACGCATGCTCCGCCTGCTGAGCGGACGTACGCACCAGGTGACGACGGGCGTCAGCATCAGCTCGCCCCGCGGGCAGACCCACTTCGCCGTGACCACTGACGTGACGTTCAAGCCGCTTTCCGATGCGGAAATCGACTACTACATCTCCCGCTACAAGCCGCTCGACAAGGCCGGGGCCTACGGCATACAGGAATGGATAGGATATATCGGCTGTACGGGGCTTCGCGGCAGCTACTACAACGTCATGGGTCTCCCCGTGCAGCGCATCTACGAGGCCCTGGGGGAACCCGCACCACCCGGCATGCCGGAATAAGCTTCGGGGCACGCGCCGCACGACCCACTCCGCGGCGCAAGACCCCACTCCGCGGTGCGCCGCTCACTTCGAGACGCGCCGCACCATGGTCTCGCCCAGCTCCACGAGGCCGTCCTTCTTAGCCTTGCCCAGAAGGTAGAGAGCCTCCTTGCTCGTGCAACGGAACGTTTGCTTGAAACGCCTCACGACCTGCTCGCGAGGCACTTCCTCCTGACCCTTGAACTCGTCGAGAAGCACGTCCTCGAGCTTCTTGGCATCGAAATGAGAATGATGATGATGGCGGTAGTTCCAATATACAATGGCTACGCAGACGGCAACCAGCAGGATGATGATGAGCGTTGTTCCAGTCATTTTTTGTCAAGGATGTATCTAAAAGGTTGAATTGTTCATGTCTTCCGTTGGCAAATATAAAGAGAAAAATCAAATAAACCAAATATTTGCGCAAAAAAAAACTCGAATGACATCATGATGCGACGCCATCCGGGCTTTTTTCTTTCGCGGCACGCCGCCGCAGTTCCTTTCCTCACGCGCGGCGCGGCGTGTCACTCCACGGTCACACCGGGGTATTTCACGAGTCTCACCTTCTTGCCCTTGGCCACGACGGGCCGCTTCCAGGTGCCGTCGAGCACGAGGATGCTCACCTTGCCCGCCCCTTCGGGAACGGCATCGACGGCAGCCTGGAGGGTGAGGAAGTTGCCGCGCCCCTCTTGGGAGACCACATAGTCGTAGTGGTGGATGTGCTTCCTCAGGGCGGGCACCTGCCGCCCCACCTCGTCGGCCAGTGCCCCGGCCACGACACGCGCCCCGTAGACGTTGTAGTGGGTGTTGTCCTTCCGGCCCTTGCCGACGAAGGCGTTCTCGCCCGGCTTGAACCACATGTGCAGCCTCCTGCTGCCCACGACGCCCATGCCCTGCTCTATGTCGTGCGTGATTTGGTTGGCATCGACGAAGGGCACATCCAGCTCCCTCGCCACGTGCATCGGGGCGAGGCGGTAGGCCCCGTGCGTGTCGATGAGCGTGTCGCTGTTCACCAATTCCTCGCCGTCGTAGCTCGTCGAGCGCAGCTTCTCGTCGTCGTCGGCTCCGGCGACGCTCACCGGCTTTTGCAGCCGTGTGGTGTCAAGGAAGTTGCGCCGCACCACGCAGTTGAAGAGCACGGGTATGCCGCCCTTGGCCCGCGTCTCGTTGACGTAGCGCCGCAGGTTGTCGTCGAAGGTGGAGCCCGGGTCGGTGTGGCGGTCGGGCTTGGGCTTCTCGTCGTTGTGGCCGAACTGGATGAACACGTAGTCGCCCGGCTGCAGGTCGTCGAGCACCTTCTGCCACCGCCCCTCGTCGATGAAGCTCTTCGACGAGCGCCCGTTCACGGCGCGGTTCTCCACCTTGATGTTTTCAGAGAAGCACCCTTG
>CAZVWX010000226.1:0-3617 GCA_964631105.1 uncultured Prevotella sp.
CATTCTTCGGAATGGCCTGGAGCTTGCGGGCAGCCTCGTAAGCCTCGGCCGGGTCGTTGGTCGTAGCGATGATCTTCTTCAGAGCCGCGCGCTTCTCGGCGTAGCGGGCCACAAGCTTGGCGCGCTTCACCTCGCGGGCTTTCATTGATTCTTTTGCCATATCTCTTTAATCGTTTTTAGCGTTCTTGAAAGGCAGGCCGAAAGCCTTCAGCAGGGCGTAGCCCTCCTCGTCGGTTTTGGCTGTGGTGACGAACGTGATGTTCATGCCCTGGATGCGGTCCACCTGGTCGAGGTTGATCTCGGGGAAGATGATCTGCTCGGTGACGCCCAGCGTGTAGTTGCCGTGGCCGTCGAGCTTCGACTCGATGCCCTTGAAGTCGCGGATGCGGGGCAGCGCCACGCGCACGAGCTTCTCCAGGAACTCATACATGCGCTCGCGGCGCAGCGTGACCATCACGCCGATGGGCATCTTCTTGCGCAGCTTGAAGTTGGCGATGTCCTTCTTCGAGTAGGTGGCCACGGCCTTCTGCCCGGCGATGGCGGTAATCTCGTTCACGGCCACGTCGACAATCTTCTTGTCCTGCGTGGCGTCGCCCAGTCCCTGGTTGATGACAATCTTCTTCAGCTCGGGAATCTGCATGGACGACGTATAGTTGAACTGCTTCTTCAGTGCGGGGGCGATAGTCTCCCTGTACACCTTCTTTAACTCTGCTGTCTCCATTACTTGATTTCCTCCCCTGACTTTTTAGCGATGCGAACTACTTTCTTGCCCTCTCTCTTGATGGCGACGCGTGTCGGGGCGCCGCTCTTGGGGTCGACGAGGCTGAGGTTGGAGACGTGGATGGGCCCCTCCACCTTGATGATGCCGCCCTGCGGGTTGGAAGCCGTGGGCTTGGTGCTCTTCGAGACCATGTTCACGCCCTCGACGATAGCCGTCTCCTTGTCGATGTTGACGCTGAGAACCTTGTGTGGCGAGGGGTACTTGCCGTTGCTGGCGCGGTCCTTGTGTCCGCCCGAGATGACGAGCACCATGTCGCCTGTCTTGATATGTAATTTCTTCATTACCTTTGTCTGAATTAAAGTTATAGAACCTCCGGTGCCAGCGAGACCACCTTCATGTTGACGGCGCGCAGCTCGCGTGCCACGGGGCCGAAGATGCGGCTTCCGCGGAGCTCGCCGGCGTTGTTGAGCAGGACGCAGGCGTTGTCGTCGAAGCGGATGTAGGAGCCGTCGGCACGGCGGATTTCCTTCTTCGTGCGGACCACCAGGGCCTTGGAGACGGCGCCTTTCTTCAGGTCGCTCGACGGGATGACGTTCTGCACGGCCACGACGATGATGTCGCCCACGCTGGCATAACGGCGTCCCGTGCCGCCCAGCACGCGAATGCAGAGCGCCTCGCGGGCGCCGCTGTTATCACAAACTGTCAGTTTTGATTCTGCCTGTATCATAGTTTACTTAGCTTTTTCCAGGATTTGTACTAATCTCCATCTCTTTGTCTTCGAGAGCGGACGAGTCTCCATGATCTGCACGGTGTCGCCCATGTGGGCCTCGTTCTTCTCGTCGTGAGCGTGGTATTTCTTCGTCTTCTGGACGAACTTCCCATAAATCGGGTGCATCTCCTTGAACTTGGCGGCCACTACGATGGTCTTGTCCATCTTGTCGCTCACCACAACACCCTGTCTTACCTTTCTTAGATTTCTTGTTTCCATCTGGGCCGTTATTATTTGTTCAGTTCTCTCTGGCGGAGCACCGTCTTCATGCGTGCGATGTCACGACGCGTTGCCTTGATCTGAGACGGATTCTCCAGCGGCGAGATCTGGTGGTTGAGCTTCATCTTCCGCAGCGCGTCCACCGTCTGCTCCAGCTTCTCGTTGAGCTCTTTGGTCTCAAGCTTGTTTATTTCTTCAATCTTCATCATTAAGCGTTTTTATCGTAATCGCGACGGACAATAAACTTGGTCTTCACCGGCAGCTTCTGTGCGGCGAGGCGCAGGGCCTCCTTGGCCACTTCGAGCGAGACGCCCTCCACTTCGAAGAGCACCCGTCCGGGTGTGACGGGAGCCACCCATCCTGCGGGGTCTCCCTTGCCCTTTCCCATTCGCACGTCGGCGGGCTTGCGGGTGATGGGCTTGTCGGGGAATATGCGGATCCACACCTGGCCCTCACGGTTCATGTAGCGGTTCACGGCCACACGTGCCGCCTCAATCTGGCGGCTGTCGAGCCACTTCGACTCCAGCGTCTTGATGCCGAAGGAGCCGAAAGCCAGCTGCGTGCCTCTGTGGGCGTTGCCTTTGTTGCCGCGCCCGTCCTGAGGCCTTCTGTATTTTACTCTTTTAGGCTGTAACATGGTTGACTTTCGTTTTAACGGTTATTGTTTCTCTTGCCGCGGCGTCCCGGGCGTCCTCCGTTGCCACGGCTCCCGCCGCGGTTGTCCTGCGAGAAGTTCGGGGTGAGGTCGCGCTTGCCGTAGACCTCGCCACGGCAGATCCACACCTTGATGCCGAGCAGCCCCACCTTGGTGAGCGCTTCGGTCTGGCAGTAGTCGATGTCGGCGCGGAAGGTGTGCAGGGGCGTGCGTCCCTCCTTGAACATTTCCTTGCGCGACATCTCGGCTCCGTTCAGTCGTCCGGAGATTTGCACCTTGATGCCCTCGGCTCCTGCGCGCATGGTGTTGGCGATGGCCATCTTTATGGCGCGGCGGTAGGCAATCTTGCCCTCCACCTGGCGCGCGATGTTGTTGGCCACGATGGTTGCGTCGAGCTCGGGCTTCTTCACCTCGAAGATGTTGATTTGAATCTCCTCCTTGAAGATGTTCTTCAGCTCCTCTTTCAGCTTGTCGACGTCCTGTCCGCCCTTTCCAATGACGATGCCCGGCCGGGCCGTGCAGATGGTGATGGTGACGACCTTCAGCGTGCGCTCGATGATGATGCGCGAGACGCTGGCCTTGGCGAGGCGCTCGTTGAGGTAGTTGCGTATCTTGCGGTCCTCAACCAGGTTGTCGCCGAAGCTCTTGCCACCGAACCAATTTGAATCCCAACCCCGGATGATGCCGAGTCGGTTGCTTATCGGATTAACTTTCTGTCCCATTCTGTTTACTTGTTTTCGTCATTAGATTTAGCGTCCACGTACAGCGTGACGTGGTTGGAACGCTTGCGGATGCGGTATCCGCGGCCCTGGGGTGCAGGCCGCATGCGCTTCATGGTGACTCCTTCGTCCACGAAGACGCGGCTCACGAAGAGCTCGCCGTCCTCTGCCTTGCGTCCGTTCTTCTGCTCCCAGTTGTTGATGGCCGACAGCAACAGTTTCTCAACGTCGGCGGCGGCCTTCTTCTTCGAGAACTTCAGGATGCCAAGGGCGCGGTTCACCTCCACGCCGCGGATCATGTCGACCACGTAGCGCATCTTCCGGGGCGACGAGGGCACGCCGACGAGCTTGGCGAAATACTGGTTTCTGCGGGCTTCCTTGAGTTTCTCAGCCGCATTATGTTTTCTTGCTCCCATTGTCTTGTTTGCGAATTAAATGGTTTCTCCCCGGCCTTACTTCTTGTTGTTGCCCGAGTGGCCGCCGAAGCGGCGCGTGGGCGCGAACTCGCCGAGCTTGTGTCCAACCATGTTCTCG
>CAZVWX010000227.1:0-3606 GCA_964631105.1 uncultured Prevotella sp.
AGAAAAGTTTTTATCACCTTATGCCTTGCCGTGTCGGCGCTGGCTGTCTCTGCCCAGGACAATCCGCGCATCGCCACCATGGACCTCACGGCTTCCGAGCTGGCCCACTACATGTCGCCGGGATGGAATCTGGGCAACACCCTGGAGGCCGGCAACAACGCCAACGTCTTCACCGACAACGCCGGACTTGGCGCCGAGACCAGCTGGCAGGCCACCAAGACCTCGCAGGAAATCATCAACCTGGTGAAGGAGAACGGCTTCAAGAGCGTCCGCATCCCCACGGCGTGGGTCATGGGACACCTCACCGACACCGACAACATGACCATCGACGAGGCCTGGCTCAACCGCGTCAAGGAGATTGTGGACTATTGCATCAACGCCAACCTCTATGTCGTGCTCAACGACCACTGGGACGGCGGCTGGCTGGAGTACGACGGATTCACCACCGGAGCCGACGTGGCGACGAAGAAGGAACAGCTGCGCAAGCTCTGGACCAACATCGCCACGGCCTTCCGCGACTACGACGAGCGCCTCATCTTCGCCGGACTCAACGAGCCGGGCGTGGGCGGGGCCAGCCCGCAGGCTTCGGGCTCCAAGCTCGGCACGAGCGACCTCACCGCGCGGCTGCTGGAATATGAGCAGGTGTTCATCGACGCCGTGCGGGCCACGGGGGGCAACAACGCCCGACGAGTGCTCGTGGTGCAGGGCCCCAACACCAGCATCTCCGACACTTACTCGCTCTTCGACGCTTCCAAGCTCACCGACGCCGCCGACAGCCGCCTCATGGTGGA
The DNA here is from genome assembly GCA_964631105.1 of uncultured Prevotella sp. GTDB lineage: Bacteria > Bacteroidota > Bacteroidia > Bacteroidales > Bacteroidaceae > Prevotella. The sequence goes on from CAZVWX010000227.1 coordinate 792, forward strand.
GATTCACCACTACTCGCCCTACCAGTTCTGCGGGATGACTGCCGACGCCAGCTGGGGCTCGATGTGGTTCTACTGGTACGGCCACGCACCGGCACGCGCGTCGTCGAGCCGCGTGGCTCCGCAATCGCAGCAGACGGCCATCCAGACTGACTTCAACCACATGAAGGCGAAGTTCGTCGACAGCGGCATTCCCGTCATCGTGGGCGAGTATGGAGCCAACCACCGCACGCTCACCGCCACGCAGGGCACCCAGGCCAAGCACGACGAGAGCATACAATACTGGTACAACTTCTCCACCGACTATGCCATGCGGGCCGGCTGCATCCCCTTTGCTTGGGACACCAACTACATCGGCGCGCCCCACATGACCATCTTCAACCGTGCCACCACGGCGGTCTACGACTCTTACATCCTGAACGGAATCAAGGAGGGCGCCACCTCGGCGCTGTCGGCCTACAACACCATCTATCCCGAGCCGTCCACGGCCACGGGCGTTGCGTCGGTTCTCAGCCGCTCCACCGATGCCGCGGCCGATGTCTACGACCTCTCGGGACGCAAGGTGGCCTCGCATGTGGCCAGTCCGGCCGGGCTCTCGCTGCCCAAGGGCGTCTACATCTATCAGGGCAAGAAGGAGGTGGTGAGGTGACGGCCTTGCCCGCATCGCGGCGCGACGCCGTCCTCGACATTGCCAAGGGGCTGGGCATGGTGCTCGTCGTCATCGGCCACTGTGTGTTTCACGGGCCCGTGTTCAGCTTCCTGTCCACGTTCCACATGCCCTTGTTCTTCGTCATCTCGGGGCTGTGCTTCAGCGAGGCCAGGCACAGCCGTTTGAGTGCATTCTTCGTCAGCCGGCTCAAGACGCTTGTCTTCCCGGCGCTCGTCTTCACGGTCTTCTATGTCGCCATGGGCCTTTGCCTCGACAGGAGCGCCACGGTCGAGGCCGTGCGCTCGATGCCCTATGGCGGCCCGCCGGGAGCCCTTTGGTTTCTGGACATCCTGTTTGTCGTCGAGATGGCCTATGCGCTGGTGCTGAGGGCAGTGCGCAGGTTGCGGCTGCCCGTCGTCGCCACGGTCGCCGTCTTGTCGGTCTTCCTTTATGTTCTGGGCAGCCTGGCCTCGCGGGCGCAGGTCAGGGCGCCGTTCTCGCTGCTTTCCGCGCTGTCGGCCTTTGCCTTCTATGCCTTGGGCCATCTCGCGCGTCCTTTGTGGAGCCGGATGCGGGGCTGCCGGCCCTCCGTCGTGATTCCCGCGGCCTGTGCGGTGCTCATCCTGCTGTACAATCGCTTCAGCCCGCAGCCGTTGGCCATGGCCAACAACAACAGCGTCGGCCTGGCCGATTTCCTTCCCGCGGTCGTTGGCGTCGTCATGACGCTCTTTGTCGCCAAGGATGTTGCCGCCCTCGGCTTCAGGCCGGCGGCGAAGGCGCTGGCCTGGATAGGGCGCAACACTCTGGCGGTCATGGGCTTGCATGTGCCTTTCATCTCCTTGTCCGTGGCTTGTGTCAAGCCGCTCGTCCCCAGCCATCTTTTGTATAAGCTGGTGGAGCAGCTCTTCGTCTGGGCCATGTGCGTGGCAAGCGCCCGGCTCATCAATGCCAAGGCCAAATGGATGCTGGGCCGGTTCTGAGAAAGAAAAAGGGGATGCATCCGTGGAAATCCGCGGAATGCATCCCCCCTTGTGTGGCTGTGCCGTGCGCTTAGTTGTCGCTGCGGCCGAAGATTCTCAGCAGATAGAGGAAGAGGTTGATGAAGTCGAGATAGAGCGTCAGGGCTCCCATCAGGGCCAGTTTCTGCGCCGTCTCGCCCGTGTCATACTGCGTGGCGAGCATCTGCTTGATGCGCTGCGAGTCCCATGCGGTGAGCCCCACGAAGATGGCCACGCCGATGTAGCTCACCACCAGGTCGAACATCGAGCTCCGCAGGAATAGGTTCACCACCGAGGCGATGATGAGGCCAATCAGCGCCATGAAGAGGATTCCGCCCAGGCGGCTCAGGTCTTTCTTTGTGGTGTAGCCCACGAAGGCCATTGCGCCGAAGGTGCCTGCCGTGATCAGGAAGGTCTTGGTGATGGCCGTCGGCGAGAACGCCAGGAAGATGGACGACAGCATGACGCCGTTGAGCGCCGAGTAGCCGATGAACATGATCGTGGCCGTGGTGAGCGACAGCTTCTGCAGGCGGGCCGAGAGGATGAAGACCAGCGCCAGCTCGGCGATGATGCAGCCCCACATCAGCGCGCTGTTGCCATAGAAGGCGGTGAGCAGGGCGGGGCTCGTGGCTACGCCGAAGGCCATCACGGCCGTGATGACCAGGGCCAGCGTCATCCATACGTATACTTTCCGCATCAGCACGGGGAAGGCGTCGTTGAGGGTGCGTCCGCGGTCCAGCGCCGGCTGGCTCTGGCTGATGGCTTTGTACAATTCTTCTTCTGTCATAGTTTCGTTTTTTATTCGGGTTGATACTTGGTGTCCGGCTTGCGGCATGCACGCCGCTCACACTTCCACCTTGCAAAGGTAGTGCCAAGGAGCGGCATTTCCAAGCTTTTTCTCTTAATTTAGGCAAAATTGCGCTTTTTTGTGCCGTCTTGCCGGTTGGCCGCGCCCGGGGGGCGGGTTCAGCGGCGCAGCAGCCGGCGCAGGGCGAAGTAGGCTTCCTCCTCCAGCCGGAACAGCAACCAGTGGCCCTGGTGCACGTGCCACCCCAGCTTCCAGGTGGGCCGCCCCTTCAGGCGGCGGGGCTCCATGGTCGACCACGCCTGCCTGATGGCTTCGCGGCAGAAGGCGCGCTCGGCCGGAGCCAGCTCGCCGCGGTGGGCCACG
>CAZVWX010000228.1:0-3586 GCA_964631105.1 uncultured Prevotella sp.
TCGCCTACGCGCCGTGCATCAACCACGGCATCAAGGGCACGAAGAAGCTCAAGAGGAACATGGGCAAGAGCCAGATGGAGGAGAAGCTGGCCGTGGAGTGCGGCTACTGGCACCTCTGGCGCTTCGACCCGCGCCTGGCCGAGCAGGGCAAGAACCCGTTCCAGCTCGACAGCAAGGCGCCCAACTGGGACAACTTCCAGGAGTTCCTCATGGGCGAGGTGCGCTATTCGTCGGTGGCCAAGGCCTATCCCAACGAGGCCAAGGAGCTCTTCAGCGAGGCCGAGCGCATGGCCAAGCTGCGCTACCAGTCGTACGTGCGCAAGTCGAAGGAGGACTGGAGCGACTCGCTCGAGCAGGAGCGCGCTGCTGAATAATCCGTTGCGGGTTGCGGGCCGCCGTCCCCCGGCCCGCAACGCGTGAACACGCAAGAATCCCAAAGCGCCGCATTCCCACGGACGGAAGCGGCCTTTGGGATTTTTTTTGTTAAATGATATAAAGAGGTGTGCCGACTTTCAAATTATTGGATTATATTTGCGCCCGAAAAGAGAGAAAGATTACAAACCAACTAAATATCAGAGAAATGAAGAAAATCATGTTCATGTCGCTTGCACTTGCCGCACTGATGATGGCAAGCTGCGGCAACAAGACGCAGGCTCCGGCCGGCACGAGCGACTCCGACTCGGTCGCCGCAACGGCCAACGGGGCCGGCGCCGCCATGCAGAACCTTTCCAGCGAGTCGCAGAGCACGGTGAAGAACCTCACCGCGCAGCTTTCGCAGGCAGTGAAAGACAAGGACTACAAGGCCGCCATCTCGACGCTGGCCAACCTGCAGACCATCTACAAGAACCTGGTCGACGCGGGCAAGCTCGACGAGGCCAAGGCCTACGGCACCGCCGTGAAGGACTTTGTGAACAACAACGCCGAGAACATCAAGAGCCTGACATCGGGCAACGCCACCATCGCCAGCCTGGTGGAGGGCATCAAGAACCTGCCCACCAGCGCCTCGGCAACAGCCGATGAGGCCAAGGCCGCCGTGGTGAGCGACGTGGTGAGCCTCGCCTCGCCCACCATTGCCAAGGGCACCACGGCCGTAGCCACCGCCGAGGCCGCCGCCGAAGCCTTGAAGAACGCGCCCGCCAGCGTGCAGACCGCCGCCACAAACGCCGCCTCCAACGCCGTGAGCAGCGCCAAGTCGACTGCCGAGGAGGCAGCCTCGAAGGCCGTGAGCAACGCCCAGGAGAAAGCTGCCGAGAAGGTGAGCAACGCCCAGGACAAGGCCGCCGAAAAGGTGAACAAAGCCCAACAGAAGGCCAACGACGCCGTGAACAAGGCTGCGGGCAAGGCGCTGAAGGGTCTCGGCCTGTAAGCGGGAGCGCGGCACGGCTGAGCCTCCCGGCTCTCGCGGCCGTGGGCGGCAGGCCGCACCACACAGACAGCGAGAACCCTCAATCCGAGCCGGAAGGCCTCGGGTTGAGGGTTCTCTTGTGCCTTTTCGCTTCCCGGGGCGGGCGCCCGGCCTCCGGTCAGCGTATGCGGTCCATCGACCGCACCATGTCCTCGTCCTTCTTGATGCCCGAGTGCGCCATGGCGTAAAGGATGATGGCCACCAGCGGGATGCAGAGCGTCCAGTTCATGGAGAAGGTTCCCAGCTTGGAGAAGGTGGAAAGGAGCCCGTAGACGAAGTAGACGTACACCGCCGCATTCAGCAAGATGCACGCGTCGCAGAGCCTCATCTGCCGCTTCCGCGCCTTATAGCTCGCTATGGCCGCCACGGCGAGCAGACAGCTGACGAGCAGCAGGGCGAACGGGACCCAGCCCACATAGCCCGACGCACGCACGCCCGAGACGCCCAGCGTGTAGACGGGAATGCCCGCCCCCATGAGCCTGGGCTCGATGACGCCCAGCGGCATCGACATGCACACCACCGTCAGCACGAGCGCGAAGATGAGGAAGACCGTTTGCTTGCGCTGCCACATTACTCCTCGTCCTCCTTGGTTTTCGACGGGTCGCGCCAGTACACATTGCCCTCCAGAAACTCCTGCGTGGCCAGCAGCGTCGGCTTGGGCAGCTTCTCATAGTAACGCGAGATTTCGATTTGCTCACGATTCTCGAACACCTCCTCCAGCGAGTCGTTGTAGGAGGCGAACTCGGCCAGCTTCTTGTTCAGGTCCTGCTTGATTTCGGAGGCAATCTGGTTGCTCCGCTTGGCGATGATGGCCACGCTCTCGTAGATGTTTCCCGTGGGAGCCCAAATGTCTTTCAGGTCGCGGGTGATGGTGTTCACTGGCGCTTTCGACTTCTTGTAATCCATATCTTTTGGTGCTTTTAATTTGTTCTTGTGCTGTTCAGCATTTTGTCGGCCTCGCTCTCGTGGGTGGAGATGAACTCCTTGCACTTGGCGATGTACTTCTCGGCATTGGCCCTCTCCTTGCTGTCGGGGTACTCGTTGATGAATCCGTAGCACTCGTCCTCGGCGTCCTCGTAGCGCTCCATCTGCCTCGATGCCACCGACATGCTGGCCAGCTCGAACTTACTCTTCATGATGAGCACGGCGAACTTCTCGCGCATGGAGCTGTAGGGATAGTCCTTCAGGGCGTTCTCGGCCGTGATGATGCACGCCTCGTAGTTGTTTCCGCCCTCCAGGCAGTTGCCGAAATAGGTGCCCAGATTATAGTAAAGCTGCGCCGAGAGGAACTCCTTCTGCACGAGCACGTCCTGCAGCTGGAACAGCCGGCTTTGCGCCACGGCCTTGAGCTTGGCGTCGGGAAAGAGGTCCAGGTATTCCTGGTAGGCCGCGATGGCCGCCACGGTGGGCGTCTGGTCGAGTGCGGGCTCGGGCACGCTCTGGAAGAGGCTCTCGCCCACATAGAACTCGGCCATCTCGGCATAGGTGCCGTGGGGGTAGCTCTGGTAGTATTTCTTGAAATAGTCGGAGGCCGTCTGATAGTCCCTCATGCCGTATTCGGCCATGGCGAGCATGTAGAGGCACTCCTGCGCGTTCTCGCCCCCCTTCTCCACGGTGACGAGCTCCTGCAGCAGGGTGACGGCCCGGGTGTACTTGCCGGTGGCGAAGCACTCCTTGGCGTATTCGTACTTGTAAGTGTAGTCGCCCGACTTATACACCTGGTTGTACTCCTTGGCGCAACCCGACAGGAGGACGGCACAGAGGGGGATGAAAAGAAACTTCTTCATAATCTGCACTTTGAACTGCAAAGTTACTCATTTTCCACCGACCCACAAAGCCGAAACCCCTTTTTTTATGCTTTTCTTAACGTTTGTTCCTTCTTTCTTGCGCTTTTTATCATGCGGGATGGCTGTTTTTTCGTATATTTGCAACGCGATATGGATTTCAAGCTTACATCGAAATACAAGCCCACGGGCGACCAGCCCGAGGCCATCAGGGAGCTCACCGCCGGCGTGCGCCGCGGCGACGAGGCCCAGGTGCTGCTCGGCGTCACCGGCTCGGGCAAGACCTTCACCGTGGCCAACGTCATCGCCCAGGTGAACAAGCCGACGCTCATCCTGAGCCACAACAAGACGCTGGCCGCCCAGCTCTACGAGGAGATGAAGGGATTCTTCCCCGACA